>CAYYOY010000078.1:351-7867 GCA_964473265.1 uncultured Oscillospiraceae bacterium | reverse complement strand
CACCCGGGCGAAATACAGTTTACGGTAATATTATAGCCCGCAAAGCTGGCCGCCAACGCATGGGTAAGCGAAACTACCCCACCTTTCGAGGCGGCATAGGCTTCCCAGCCGGGCTCGCTCATTTGCCAGCGGGTGGAAGCAATGTTCACCATGCGGCCATAGGCGGCATAGGCCCCCAGCGCCTTACGGTGGCGCAGATATTCCCGGGCTATAACAAACTGCGCGCGCAGGTTGGTGTTTAGTATATAATCGAACTCTTCGGTTTCAAAATCTTCCAGCGGGCCCGAAAGGGTTACCCCGGCGTTGTTAATGATAATATCCAGGTCGGCATAGCGGGCAAAGAGCTGCCCCATGAGTTGCTGCGTTTGCTCGGCCGAGCTGTGGTCGCATTCGTAAAAGGCGGCTTCGCTGTTGTATTCCAGCAGCTGGGCAAGCGTTAAGCGGCCGCGCTCACGGTTGCGGTCGGTAATCGCCACCACTGCGCCCTGTTCGGCATAGGCCAGCGCAACCGCACGGCCAATGCCTGCCGCCCCACCTGTTACCAGCACTCGTCTGCCTTCGTAGGTCATACGTCAACCCCCCGTTGCAGTGGCCGGCCGCAGCTCAACGTTGCCCGGCTGCTCCGGCCGCTAGTCTATAATGGTATGCTCGGATGAAGCATATTCGGTTATATCGGTAGGCATGCCCTTTTTAGAAAGGTTGTAGTGAATAAAGCTCTGGATGATAGAATAGATAACGGCAAAGAGCGGCACGCCAATGAACATGCCCAGCACCCCCAGTTGGGAACCGAACACCACGATGGCAAAGATAACCCAAATGGCCGAAAGGCCCAGGCTGTCGCCCAAAATTTTGGGGCCCAAAATATTACCGTCAAACTGCTGCAGTGCCAGAATAAACAGCAGGAAGTAGAGCGATTTTTCGGGGCTTACAATAAGCACGAGCAAAAAGCCGGGAATGGCGCCAATGAAGGGCCCAAAGTAAGGGATTACATTGGTTATGCCAATAATGGTGCTAATGAGCATGGCGTTGGGCATGCGGAAAATAGTCATGCCCAAAAAGCACAGCACACCAATAATGGCCGAATCGAGTATCTTGCCACTAATAAAACTGCTAAATTTACTGTTGCTTTCGTGGGCAATGGCTATGAGCGCATTTACACGGCTTTTGGGCAGCATAGCATGCAGCATACGCTTGGTTTGAGCAAAAAAACGTTCCTTGCCCGAAAGCATATACATAGAAATAATAATGCCCAGCACCACGTTCAAAGCGGTGGCGGTTATGCCGGTTAGAATTTCTACCAGCTTTGGCAGCAGCGATTGCAGCGTTTCGGTAAGCAGGTTTACCATATCGGCCACCAGTTTCTGAGAATCGACCTGCAAAATCGTGGGGGCAAACCTATCTATAATGTCTATCGCCCAGCTTTCCAGCGTGGTCATATATTTGGTCATGTTGGCGGCAATGGTAAAGATGCTGGTTGTCATCTGGGGAATAACCACCAAGCCGAAAGCCAAAATACAACCGCCGGCTATCAAGTACGAAACACCAATTGCCAGGTTGCGACGCAGCCTGCGCCCGGCTATGCCACGCCCCAGCCAGCCTTCGCAAAGGTGCAGCAGCGGGTTCAGCAGGTAGGCAAACACAAAGCCCAAAATAAAGGGCGAAAGCACGTTTAGCAGCCGGGCAGCCTTATCCGCAAAATAGGGGATGTTTTGCAGCACCTGAAATAGCACAACCACACCGGCCAGCACCAAAAATGCGTAGACAGCCAGCGCAGTATATTTTTTATCCCATTGGATGTTCAAAGTATTTGCCTCCCCTCTGCGCCCATTATATAGGAAATACCAGGAATTGTCCATAGCGGCTTTGGCGGGGCAATTGGCACACACCCTACAAAAAGCGAGGCGGAGCCCCCCGGCCCCGCCTTTGTTGTTGCAATTGCAGCCACTGGGCAAGCGCAAACTACTTGCCCGCGTATGTATTTTACCTACACCAGCCCGCTGGCGGCAATTTTTTCAATTGCCCGGCGCAGCTGTTCGGGTGGCTGCACCAGCGCCATGCGCACATACCCTTCGCCCAAGCTGCCAAAGCTTATGCCCGGCACACAAATAACCCCCGCGCGCTCCAGCAGCTTCATGCAAAAATCCATACTGCCTTGGCGCCTGTGCGCTTCGGGTATAGCAAACCAGGTGAACATGGTGGCTTCTGCGTCTGGCACCTGCCAGCCAATTTCCCGCAGGCCCTTACAAAGGGTGTGGCTGCGCTCGCGGTAGGCCTGGCGGCCACGGTCCAGAATATCCTGCGGGCCTTCCAGCGCGGCAATGGCGGCATACTGCACGGGGTAGAAAATGCCGTAATCTATTTGCGAACGCAGCGCCTTAAAGCGGCGAATAATTTCGCGGTTGCCCAGGCAGAAGGAAATGCGGCTGCCTGTAAGATTGTAAGATTTTGAGAGGGAATTGAATTCCACCCCCACCTCCTTAGCACCTTCTACCTCCAGAAAAGAACCGCCAGGCTGGCCTTGGTACACCAGCTCGGAATAGGCGTTATCGTGCACCACTATAATATCGTATTGCTTTGCAAAGGCCACCAGGCGCTGGTAAAAGGCGCGGTTGGCGGTGGCGGTTACCGGGTTGTTGGGGTAAGAAACAACTATGACACGCGCCTCGCGGGCAATTTGAGGGTCAATAGCATCAAAATCAATTAAGTAGCCGTTCTCTTCCCGCAGCGGCAGCTTTACCAGCTTGGCACCCGCCAGCAACGGGCCGAAGCTGAAAATGGGGTAGCCGGGGTCGGTTACCAAAACAGTGTCGCCAACGTCGCACAAGGGAAAGGCCACATGGGCAATGCCCTCCTGCGAACCGTATACCGACATTATTTCGTCATCCGCCAGCTGCACATGGTAGCGCCGGGCATACCAGCTCTGCACCGCCGCAATAAGGGTGGGGAGATCGCCCAGCGAATATTTATAGTTTTCGGGGTTTTGGCAGGCGGTGGCCATGGCTTGAATGACATGCGAGTCGGGCGGGAGGTCGGGCGTGCCGACCGAAAGGTTAATAACCTCTTTGCCCTCCTTTTGCAGTTGCTGCCGCAGTGCGTCCAGCTCTTGCAGAATGTTGGCAGAAAAAACGGCGGTTCTGGCGGAAAATTGCATTCCCCTGCACTTCCTTTCCTGTGCTGCAAGGCAAAAGCTGCCGGCAGCCGCAGTAATAATAACGCATATTGAACAAGTTCGAAGCTTTGTATATAAAAGGTATGCACATGAAATACGGGAAAGGTGCAGCAATGCGCGCCGCCTGGCGCTGGGCCGGGGTGTAAAATCGCGCTGGCCCCCTTTTGGGGACAAGCAAATTTTGGTACTGCTGTAAGCAACTATAGCTATTATAGGGTTGTAACAAGGCAATGTCAATTTCCATAGCTTATAAAAGGGGAAGCCCGCAAAAAGTAAAAAACAAGGAGAAAGGACATGACACTGGATAATGTAAGGCAAGGACGCGAACACGCACCGCCTCTCTTGCAACCACTTGGCTTACGGGCAAAGTTTGGTCAACTGGTTAAATTCTTGGGCCCGGCCTTTATTGTAAGCGTAGCCTACATAGACCCCGGCAATTTTGCCACCAATATAAGCGGGGGCTCGGCCTACAACTACAGCCTGCTCTGGGTAATACTCTTTAGCAACATTATGGCAATCTTTCTGCAGATCAACTCGGCAAAGCTTGGCATTGCCACCAACAAAAACCTTTCAGAAATGTGCCGGCAGGTATTTTCAGTTAAAACAAACTGGTTTCTATGGATCGTGGCCGAACTGGCCGCCATTGCCACCACCATGGCAGAATTTTTAGGTGGCGCCTTAGGCTTTTATCTATTATTTGGCATACCGCTGCCACTGGCGGGTATATTAACCGCCGGCGTAACATTTCTAATCATCTACATGCAGCGCTATGGGCAGCGTGCGGTAGAGCTTATTATTACAATTCTGGTGGCGGTTATCTGTGTAGCCTACGGGCTGGAAATGCTGCTCGCCAAACCCGAATGGCCGCAGGTGGCGCTGCACACCCTGCTGCCCTCGCTGCCCGATAGCCAGGCTGTGCTAATTGCTGTGGGTATGCTGGGTGCTACGGTTATGCCGCATGTAATTTTTCTGCACAGCCAACTGGTGCAGTGCCGCAACGGGCACAGCACTGTGGAAGAAAAAAAGCGCCATCTGCGCATGGAGAAAATTGATATTCTGTTTGCTATGAACATTGCGTTTATTGTTAACGCAGCCATGGTTATTGTTTCGGCTGCAGTATTTTATAAAAACGGTTTGATGGTGGATAGCATTGAGCAGGCGCACCGCACGCTGGAACCGCTGTTAGGCAGCATTTCCAGCCAGGCCTTTGGTGTGGCACTGCTGGCCTCGGGGTTTTCTTCCTCGGCGGTGGGGGCTATGGCGGGCGAAACGGTAATGGACGGCTTTGTAAAGGTTAACATACCCCTAAATGTACGCCGGGCCGTTACCATGCTGCCGGCCATGGCCATTATTCTTGCGGGGGTAAACCCCATGTGGGCACTGCTGCTCAGCCAGGTTTCGCTAAGCTTTGCGCTGCCCATGGCCATTATACCTATGCTGCTCATTACCGGCAGACGCGATATTATGGGCGATTTTACCAACACCAAACCCACAAAAATTGTGGGCTGGGTTATTACCGGGCTTATCTTGGCGCTCAATGCCCTGCTGGTGTGGCTGGTGCTTTTCCCGCAATAGGCATTGCAAGCGCAGCCCGGCAGTGGTACAATAAAGAACAAAACAGCCTGCGCTTTCTTGTGCATTATGAAGGAAAGCGAGTATTACCAAACGCCGGCCAGCGGCAGAACGGAGCCTTGTAGTATGAGCACAATACCGGCAAACCTCTCGCCTGCCAAAATATTTGGTGAAAATGTTTTTGGAGAGCGGGTAATGCAGCAGCGGCTACCCTCTTGGATTTACGAATCGCTTATGAAGACCATTCGCGAGGGTGCCAGCCTAGACCCCGAGGTGGCCATGGTGGTTGCGGCCGCCATGAAAGATTGGGCCATTGAAAAGGGAGCCACCCACTATACCCATTGGTTCCAGCCCATGACAGGCATTACCGCCGAAAAGCACGACAGCTTTATCTGCCCCCAGGCCGACGGCCAGGTTATACTCGAATTTTCCGGCAAAGAGCTCATTAAGGGCGAGCCGGATGCTTCCTCCTTCCCTTCCGGCGGGCTGCGTGCCACCTTTGAGGCACGGGGCTACACCGCATGGGACCCTACCTCCTACGCCTTTGTAAAGGACGGCGCACTGTGCATTCCCACCGCATTCTGTTCTTATTCAGGCGAGGTGCTGGATAAAAAGACGCCGCTGCTGCGCTCTATGGAAGCGGTAAACCGCCAGGCCGTACGTCTACTGGGCCTGCTGGGCAAGCCCGCCAAGCGGGTTACCGCCACGGTGGGTGCGGAACAGGAATATTTTCTTATAGACCGCGAGCTGTACTTACAACGCAAAGATCTTGTACTGGCCGGCCGCACGCTGTTTGGCGCAAAGCCCCCCAAAGGCCAGGAGCTTGACGACCATTACTTTGGCAGCATGAAGGAACGCGTCATGCTGTTTATGCAAGAGCTGGATGCCGAGCTGTGGAAGCTTGGGGTATATGCCAAAACCCGCCACAACGAGGTTGCACCCGCCCAGCACGAGCTTGCACCGGTATATACCACTACCAATATAGCCACCGACCACAATCAGCTTACCATGGAGCTGATGAAGAAAATTGCCGCCCGCCATGGCTTGGCCTGCCTGCTAAGCGAAAAGCCCTTTGCGGGTGTAAACGGTTCGGGCAAGCACAACAACTGGTCGCTTAGCACCGATACAGGCGAAAACCTGCTTTCCCCCGGCGAAAACCCGGCCGAAAACAAGCCGTTTCTTCTGTTTATGGCGGCCGTGCTGAAAGCGGTAGACCAATATGCGGGGCTGCTGCGAGTTTCGGTAGCCATAGCCGGCAACGACTACCGCCTGGGCGCGCACGAAGCGCCGCCGGCCATTGTTTCGGTATTCTTGGGCGAACAGCTTACGCAGATTTTAGGCGGCGTGCAGCAGCAGGCTTCCCCCTTGCCCGGCACGCTGCAAACCGGCGTAGCAGGCCTGCCCGTACTCTCTAAAGATACCAGCGACCGCAACCGCACCTCACCCTTTGCCTTTACCGGCAATAAGTTTGAGTTTCGCATGCCGGGCTCGTCGCAGTCTATTGCCGGCATTAACATCGTTATCAACACCATTGTGGCCGACACACTTGCCTGCTTTGCCAACCGCCTGGAAGCCGCCCAAGATAAAGCCGCCGAGGCAGACGCCATTGTGCGCGACACCATGCGCGACCATGGGCGCATTATCTACAACGGCAACAACTACGAAGCCGAATGGGTGCAGGAAGCCCTGCGCCGCGGCCTGCCCAACCTTTCCAATACGGTGGACGCACTGAAGGAATTTGTTCGCCCCGAAAGCATTGCGCTGTTTTTGCGCCACGGTATCTTTACCGAGAACGAGGTGCGCAGCCGCTGCGAAATTATGCTGGACGATTACTCCAAGATAAAAAACATTGAAGCCCGCACCATGCTGGAAATGGCCAAACGCGAAATTTTGCCCGCCTGCATTGCTTATTCCAAGCTGGTTTTTGAAGCGCTGGCAGCCAAACAGGCCAGCGGCCTGCGCCTGCCGCTGGAACGCGAACAACAGGCTGCCCGGCAGCTTGCCGAACGCATTGATACGCTTATGGCCTGCATTGATGCCCTGCAGCAGGCCCGTGAGGCCGTAAAGCAAATTCACCAGCCGCTAGAGCGTGCACAAGCCTTTCGCGATAGCGTTGTACCGGCCATGGAAAGCCTGCGCAGCGTGGCCGACCAACTGGAAGCCACTGTGGACGCCGGCTACTGGCCCTTCCCCACCTATTCTCAGCTTTTGTTTTATGTGTAAGCCCTGCACAAAAATAGCACCCTGCCACCTTGAGTGGCAGGGTGCTGACACTTTTATAGAGCAAGTAGCCCACCGGGGGAATTCTAAATGGAATTCCCCGGTGGGCTACAATAACTGCCGGCTATTTTTGTGCAAAAGTAACCTTTGAAAGACGGTCTACCACCATTTCAGAAACCTCGCGGTAGATATTGCTAAAGCGGCAGTGGGCATCCTCTTTGCAGTTTCGGTTGCAGCTAAACTCAGGCGAAAGGCAGCGGCTTAACACGTAAGGCCCCTCCACCGTTTGAATTACGTCGTAAAGTGTCATTGTTTCGGGCGGCTTTAGCAGCTCGTAGCCGCCATGCGCCCCCTTATAGCTGCGCACCAGCCCGCCGGCCACCAGCTTGCGTAAAATTTTTAGCGAAAAGCGCAGGGTTACACCCGTCTGCTCCGAAACTGCCTTGGCGTCCAGCCGCTGGCCGTGTTTGGCCAGGCAGTTTACAATGCGCACGGCATAATCTGCCTCCAGAGTAATATGCATAGTTTTGCCACCTACAAATTTTTCCGCACAGC
>CAYYOY010000078.1:0-341 GCA_964473265.1 uncultured Oscillospiraceae bacterium | reverse complement strand
GTACTGTAAGTATTATAGTATCCTATACTAAATTTGTCAAGATTACACGTCTGGTTTACCGCAGGATGAATGTGGAAAATGCATAGAATTCTATGTTTTTTTTGTTGTTAAGCATAAAAATTGTGTTCGTTTCAAAATTTGTGTTGTAATGCCGCGGAAAAAGTGATAAATTATTAGTATTATACTGGAAAAGCTCTATGTGAAACAGTATTAAATATTACCACAACTAGCGGAGGAAATATTTATGAGCATCGAACGCGCAAAAATCTTAGGTGAAATGTTCTTTGACGAGCAGCTGGTGGCTATTGACATATCTGCCAATACCGATTTAGAAGCCATTG
>CAYYOY010000077.1:0-7954 GCA_964473265.1 uncultured Oscillospiraceae bacterium | reverse complement strand
GTGGTGGCTCTTATTGTAGCTGTTACCGCACTGCCGCTACACGAAGCGGCACATGCCTATGTTGCCCACCGCCTGGGCGATAACACCGCCCGCAACATGGGCCGAATGACACTCAACCCCGCAGTGCATTTAGACCTTTTTGGCACGCTGGCACTAGCTCTCTTTGGTTTTGGCTGGGCCAAGCCGGTGCCGGTAAACGCTCGCAACTTCCGAAACCCGAAATCGGGCATGCTGCTTACCTCGCTGGCCGGCCCACTTTCCAACCTGCTGTTTGCCTTTGTGCTGCTCATTATCTACAAACTGGTGGGCGGAATGCTGGCTTTAACTGCATACGGTGCCACTTTGGCGTTCATCCTAAACTTAATGATTAGCCTGAACATTTATCTGGCGGTGTTTAACCTGCTGCCCATTCCACCGCTGGACGGCTCGCGCCTGCTGACATACTTTTTGCCCACCCGGCAATACTTTCAAATTATGCAGTACGAGCGCTATATTATGATAGCCCTGCTGGCGCTGCTTTACCTCGGCATTTTGTCTGTGCCGCTGCGTTGGCTGGCAGGCCATATTTTCCGCCTGATGGACGCGCTAACCTTCTTCTTGTAATATGGAAAAATTACAATTCAAGTTTGCCGAGCTGGAAGGCCCGCTGGATCTTATCCTGCACCTAATAGCAAAGCATAAGCTAGATATCCATGCCCTGAGCATCTCTTCCCTGCTGGAACAATACCTGGCCTACATTGCCACGCTGCGCAGCCACAACCTGGAGGTTGCCAGCGAGTTTTTAGAAATGGCCAGCCGGCTGATCTATATTAAAACCCTAAGCCTGCTGCCCCGCCCCGAAGAAGAACAGCAGGCAAAGGCCAGGCTGCTGGGCGAGCTGATGGAATACCAGGCCTGTAAGCAGGCGGCGCTGGCACTGCGTGGCATGGCCGACGGCAGCGTAGTGTTTATACGCCCCCCGCTGCCGCTGGAATTGGACAAGACCTACCGTGGCAGCCACGCCCTTTGGGAACTTGTCGCCGCCTATGCAGATGCTGCCGGCAAGGGCCAGCGGCGTCTGCCGCCCCCGCGCGAAACCTTCACCCCTTTGGTAGCCAAGCCGGTGGTTTCGGTAAACGCGCGCATTTTGCACATTTTGCGCCGGCTGTATAAAGGCAGCAGGGTTACGCTGGATGGTCTTTTTACCGGCCAGCAGCAGCGCAGCCAGCTGGTGGCCACCTTTTTGGCCGTGCTGGAGCTTATTAAGGGCAAGCGTGTTACACTGGGGGAAGATAACGCCACCCTCATTTTCCACCGGGAATAGCCCGCCACATTAAACGAAACGGAGAGAGTACCTTGCAGCTAAACCAAGTGCAAAACCAGGTGCTGGCTATCCTGTTTGCCTGTGGCGAGCCTATTGAACCGCAGAAAATTTCACAGGCATTGGGGCTGGAGTTGCATATCCTGCAGCGCGTAATCATTACACTGGAAGAATATCTCGAGCAAGCCGGGCTGCCCCTGCAAATTATCCGCCTGGAAGATAAATGCCAGCTTACCACGCGGGGGGAATATGCCCCCATTATTAAACAGGCGCTGGAAATTCGGCGCAACGCCCCGCTTTCGCAGGCGGCACTGGAGGTTCTGGCCATTGTGGCCTACAACCAGCCGGTTACCAAAGCCTTCATAGAACAGGTGCGGGGGGTCGATTCTTCCGGTGTTGTAGGCTCGCTGGCCGAAAAGGGGCTTATTGAAGAAGCCGGCCGGCTAGAGCTGCCCGGGCGGCCCATTTCTTACAAGACCACCCCCGCTTTTTTGCGGGTATTTGGCATTTCGTCGCTGGAACAGTTGCCGGCACTTGCCCCCCAACCGCAGGAAGAAGAACCGGAAGATCTGCTGGAACTGCCCGAGGACGACCGCGAACCCAGCCTGGCTATTTCGTAAAGGCAGCCGCCCAAACGCAAAGGAGGTTTGCCAATGGGTTGGACTATTTTGCTGTGTGTGCTGGCATTGCTGGCCCTGGCACTTCTGCTACCGGTGCGTCTTCTTATACGCTACGAAGACGAACAACTGGCGCTTACCATGCGCTACGGGTTTTTTTCCCTGCGGCTGCTGCCGGCCAAGCCCGAAAAAAAGCCCAAAAAACCTAAAAAGGCTAAGGCCAAAAAGCAAAAACCCGAGAAGGCTGAAAAGCCAGAGAAGAAAGCTAAAAACCCCCTTACCGGCCAAAGCATGCTGGACTATGTACACATGGCACAAGAGCTTTTGCCGGTGCTGGGCAGGCAGTTGGGCTTTCTTATGCGGCATGTTAAGCTCGATAAACTTATGCTGGCTATTTCGGTAGCGGGGCAAGACGCTGCACAAACGGCGATTCTTTATGGAAAACTTAGCGGCGCTGTATATTCTTTGCTTGCAATTGCCCAAAATATATGTATGGTATCACCCCCGCAGGGTGTGCAAATAACGGCCGATTTCGCCCACTACCACAGTAGCCTGCAGGCCAGGCTGCGTGTGAGCCTTTCGGTTTGGGTGGCAGTAGCGGCTGCTTTACGGTTGGCCATTGCCGTCTTTCGGACGGTAATTTTGCCCAGCCGCAATCCTTCCCCTGCCTGTACCCCCACATGATTTGTAAAAGGAGGAAACCCCCATGCCACAATCGCACATTGGCGAGCTGAACGAGGGCGCACTGAAAAACCTGCGCTCTATGGTGGATGTTGACACAATTATTGGCGACGCTATTACCACCCCAGAAGGCATTACGCTCATTCCCGTTTCCAAGGTGTCGTTCGGCTTTGCCTCGGGCGGCACGGATATTGGCGGTTCCAGCGCCAAAGAAATGTTTGGCGGTGGCACAGGCGGTGGCGTAACCATTCAGCCTATTGCCTTTTTGGTCATTCAGGAAGGCCGCGTAGAGGTGATGCAGCTTACCGAGCATGGCAATGTTACCGACCGCGCCGTAAGCATGCTGCCGGGCATTATCGACCAAATTTCGGGGCTGTTTAAGAAAAAAACCACAGCCGAGCAACCCGCCGAAAAATAACTATGGGGGGAAGCGCCTTGCAGCCCTTCTTTTACGACCTACACATGCACTCCTGCCTTTCCCCCTGTGGCGACCTCGACATGACCCCCAACAACATCGTAAATATGGCGGTGCTTAAGGGCTTGGATGTCATTGCCGTTACCGACCACAACACCTGCCGCAACTGCCCGCCGGTGCTGCACTTAGCGCAACAGGCGGGGCTATGGGCTATTCCCGGCATGGAGCTTAACACGCAGGAAGAAGTACACGTGGTTTGCCTTTTCCCCACGCTGGAGCAAGCCCTGCGCTTTGATGCATATGTGTATGAGCGGCTGCAGCAGGTGCCCAACCAGCCGGAAATTTTTGGTGAGCAGCTGGTGCTCAACGAGCAGGATGAAATTGTAGCCCGGGAACCGTTGCTGCTGGTTTCGGCTACCGATATTTCGGTGGACGCCGTGCCCCGCCTCATGAACGAATTCGGTGGTTTGGCCTTCCCCAGCCATATCAACCGGTCGTCCAATTCGCTTATTGCCGCCTTTGGTTGTCTGCCGGCCAGAGAAATGGGCTTTCCCACCGTAGAGCTTTACAGGCCCGACCTTTTCTATTCGCTGGAAATAAACCGCGGCATGCTGGAAGGCTACGAGGTGCTAACCAATTCCGACGCGCACTACTTGGTGGATATTGCCGAGCCGGTGCACCGCCTGCATTTAGAGGCGGCTAATTTTGAAAGCCTTCGCCAACGGCTGTGGCTCAGCCCAGCCTGCGGCAAAGCTACATAAGGAGCGTGAGCATGTGACCATTACCGGAAACAGTGTCATTGGCGAGATACTCGACCACGACATTGGCGCAGCGCAGTTTTTTATAGAAGCCGGCATGCACTGCCTGGGGTGCCCGGCCTCGCGCGCCGAAACCATTGAAGAAGCCTGTCAGGTACACGGGGTAGAGCCCCAGCCCCTATTGGCCAAGCTTAACGAATATTTTGCCAGCCGTGGATAAACGCCTGGAATGCATTGCCGGCATGGTGCAGCCCTGCCACACGCTGGCCGATATTGGCACCGACCACGGCAAGCTGGTGGTTGCGCTGCTGCGCCGCGGGCTTTGCAAGCAGGCCTACGCCTGCGACATTAACGCCCAGCCGCTTGCCAAGGCACAGGCGGCCATTGCCCACGCCGGGCTGGGGCAGGCCGCCCAAACCATTTTGTGCGACGGCCTTGCAGGGCTTGCCGAAAAGCCTTGTGAGCAGGTAATAATAGCGGGCATGGGCGGCGAGCTAATCGCCGCCATTTTGCAGCGCAGCCCGCTGGCCGGCCGGGGAGATATCCGCTACTTGCTGCAACCCATGACCAAGCCCCAAGTGCTGCGGGCTTATCTTTATGCCAACGGTATGCCTATTTTGGAAGAACAATGTGTTACCCAGGGGCAGTTTACTTATTCTATTATGGCCGCCCGCTACACCGGCGAAAGCTGCCGCCCCACCCTGTGGCAGCGGTATATGGGCGGCATTGTGCCGGAACAAAATGCACACACCCGGCGCTACGCCACTGTGCTTTTGGCCCGGGTTCGCCGCAAAATTGCCGGGCTTGTGGCCGGTGGGGCCGCCAGCCCCATGCTGCAAGAGCTGCGCCAGCTGGAAGCCCTTTTGCAGGAAAGGATGTAGCCCCATGCCAACGGTACAAGAAGTTTACAGCTTTATAGATAGCCTAGCCCCCTTTGCCACTCAGGCTGAATGGGATAACGGCGGCCTGCAGTGCGGCAACCCGCACGCCCAGGTAGCCACCCTGCTGCTGGCGCTGGATGTTACTGCGCCGGTGCTGGAGGAAGCCGGGCGCTTGGGTGCAGAGCTTATTGTTACTCACCACCCACTTATCTTCACCCCGGCGCGGGCCATATTGGCCGAAAGCCTGCTCTACCAGGCCATACGGGGTGGCGTTGCTGTGCTTTCGGCCCACACCAGCCTGGATGTTTCGCCCTATGGTGTGAACCACGCACTGGCGCAGGCGCTGCAGCTTACAAAGCTGGCCCCGTTGGAACTGCACCGGCGAGATTTTTACCCGCCCCAAAACCCGCCCAAGGCAGCGCTTTTTGCCAACCCGCAGGATGCCCGCCACCTAAGCCTTGGGCTGGTGGGCAGCCTGCCCCAGCCGCTTGCGCCCCAAGAACTGGCGGGCCGGGTGTGCGAACAGCTCGCCTGCCCCGGCCTGCGCTTGCTTGCGGCAGGCGCACCCATACAACGGCTGGCGGTGTGCGGCGGCTCGGGTGGTTCGTTGGTGCGGGCTGCGGTGGCTGCGGGTGCACAGGCACTGCTTACCGGCGATATGAAGCACGATGTGCTGCTTGAAGCCGCCCACTGCGGCCTTGCCCTGCTGGACGCAGGCCATTATACCACCGAACGCCCGGTGCTGCCGGTGCTGGCCGCTCTGCTTACACAACACTTCCCCGGCCTGCGCTGCCATCTTTCGAAGGCAGACTACCCGGAGCTACAATTCATCACATAAGGGGGAACCGCTTTGGCACTGGACGGCGCTTTTTTGCATACCATCCGCCGGGAAATAGAGCACCGCGCGCTGGACGCGCGGGTAGAGAAAATAAGCCAGCCTTCCCGCGATACTCTTATACTTACCCTGCGAGGGCGGGCCGGTAGCCACCGGCTGCTGCTTTCTTCCAATTCTTCCTGCCCGCGCATCCACTTTGTAGAGAACGCCCCCGAAAACCCTGCCACTCCGCCCATGTTTTGCATGCTGCTACGCAAGCATTTGGGTGGCGGGCGGCTGGTGGGGGTGCGCCAGCCGGGGCTGGAACGCCTGCTCTGGCTGGATTTCCAAACCACCAACGAACTGGGAGACCTTACCACCCTAACGCTGGCGGTGGAAATTATGGGCCGCCACAGCAATATTATTGCGGTAGGGCAGGATGCACGTATACTGGATGCAGTGAAGCGCGTGGGCCAAGAGCTTTCGCAGCTGCGCCAGGTGCTGCCGGGCATGGCCTATACCCCGCCCCCGCCGCAGCACAAGCAAAACCCGCTTACCGCCGGCAACCAAGAACTGCTTGGTCTGCTGGCCGCCCAGCCCGAGCAAGAGCTTTCTAAGGCGCTACTGGGCTGCCTGGAGGGGCTTTCTCCCCTATTGTGCCGCGAGCTGGCCCACAAGGCAGGTGGCGGACAGGCACTAACCAACCAGGCACTGCGGACTTCGCAGCAGCTGGCGCTTTCCATAGCGCTAGACGAGCTGCGGCTAAACCTTACCCAGCAATGCCACCCGGTAGCGCTTTCGGAAGAAAGCGGCAAGCTGCTGGATTTTTCTTTTTTGCCCATTACACAGTATGGCAGCGCCGCCCAAAGCCGTAGCTTTGAAAGCCCTTCGCAGCTGCTGGAATACTACTACCACGAAAAGGATGCGGGTGAACGGCTGCGCCAGCGCGCCGGCGACCTTTTGCGCCTGCTGCAAAGCACCACCGAACGCACCGCCCGCAGGCTGCAAAGCCAACAGGCCGAGCTGGAGCAAAGCCAGGGGCGCGAACGTTTGCGCCAGTTTGGCGACCTGCTTTCTTCCAACCTGCACCTGCTGCAAAAGGGGCAGACCAAGGCCCTGGTGGAAGATTATTTCCACCCCGAAGGCCGGCCGGTGGAAATTGTGCTCGACCCCCAGCTAACCCCCGCCCAAAACGCCCAAAAATATTACAGCGATTACCGCAAGGCCGAAACGGCCTGCCGGGTGCTGGCTGAACGCATTCAAGCCGGCCAGGAGGAACTGGAATATTTAGAAAGCGTGGCCGATGCCCTTTCGCGCAGCACCACCGAAGCGGCGCTAAACGAAATACGCCAAGAACTTGCCTCGCAGGGGTATTTGCGAACGGTGCGCAGGGCCACCGGCAGGCAGGCTGGCCTGCCCCCGCTGCGCTACCTTTCCCGCGATGGGTTTAGCATTTTGTGCGGGCGCAACAACCTGCAAAACGACCGTTTAACACTGCGTGAAAGCCACAGCGGCGATATTTGGTTGCACACACAGAAAATTCCCGGCAGCCATGTAATTATTCAATGCCAGGGCCGCCCGGTGCCGGACGCAACGCTGGAGCAGGCCGCAATTATTGCCGCCACCAACAGCCGGGCAGGGCATTCGCGCAAGGTAGCGGTAGACTACACGGCTGTGAAGTATGTAAAAAAGCCCAAGGGCGCCAAGCCCGGCATGGTAATCTATACCGATTTTCGCACCGCCATTGTAGACCCTGATGCACATACTGTTGCGGGTTGGGAGCACAAGGGCTAAACAACCAATTGAGCGGGTGGTATTGCACCACTCGCTTTCCGCCCCAGGGCAAAAAAGTGAGCAACAGTCGTTATTAATGAGGTGTGCAATTATGATGCTCCGCCAAGAAACCCCCGCCGATTATGCGCAAGTGGAAGCTATGGTGAAGGCCTCGTTTGCAACCACCAGCCATTGGGATGGAACCGAACATCTGTACCTGAATGAATTGCGTACAAAACCAACATTTATTCCGGAATTGTCGCTGGTGGCGGTGAAGGACGAAAGAATTGTAGGGCAAATTGTGTTGTATGAAACCTGTTTGGTCGGGTGTGCAAATACGCATGAATTGCTGAATTTATCGCCTGTTTCGGTGCATGTTGATTATTTCAGGCAAGGCATAGGCACAAAACTTATCCAAACTGGCTGCGAAAACGCAGCACGTTTGGGATATAAGGCAGTGCTGCTTTGCGGCGACCCGGCGTATTACACACGCTTTGGCTTTAAGCCGAGCTACGAATATGCTATTTACCACATAAACGATATGGAGCATACTGCGCAGTGGTGCATGGTAAAAGAGCTGGAGGAAGGGTTTTTAGCCCATGTAAAGGGCAGTACCGATATACTATAAAGCGCTAAAGGCCACGGAAGTAATTCCGTGGCCTTTTTGTATAGTAAAACCACTGGCTAGGCCAGTGGTTCAAAAAAAGGCTACTGC
>CAYYOY010000076.1:0-8029 GCA_964473265.1 uncultured Oscillospiraceae bacterium | reverse complement strand
AACAAACCTGTATTTTACACAACATTATACAGGTAAACTAATAAAAAGGCAAGGCAGCAAAGCGCCAGTAATTTAACACTTTGCAGTATTAAAAAATGTTCAAACAGCATAAAGAACTGCTGTAAATATAGCGGCCGTGCCATTATTTAGGCCAAAAGCCTTTGGTTACAGCAAAAGTAATAGCTATGCCCGAAGCAGCAAGCAACACCACCAAACCCTGCACCAGCCAATTGTTTTGGGGAGCGGGCTTGGGTGTATAGCTTGGCGAAGGCGCTTCAAATTCCGCTTGGCTGGTGTCGGCATGCTCGCTCTGGCCCGGCTGCGAAGATTTCGCAGCAGCTGAGCTTGCACTCCGGCTGCCGCTATCCGCTCGGCTGGAAGGAGACGTAGACGCACCACGGGCACTTTGCCCCTGGCTGGGCGCAGCCCCACCGGTAAATTGCTCGGTGCCTTCTCCCTTAACCCACGAAGGGCCGTCACCACCGCCATGCCCGCCGGCACCGGAGGATGTGCTGGGCTGAGAGCTGGTTCCAGAGCTTTCTTCGCCTAAACCTGAAAAAGCAACACGTGCCAAGCAATAGTTTCCATAAGTATCAAGAATATTTGAAAGATTTTTGGTGTCAGGTAAACCCGTGTAGTCTTCTACTATTACACGTACATACCGCACATCGGCTGGTAGGGCTAGCGAATATTCCTCTAGAACCGCTGCGAGTATGCCGAAATTAATTGAGGGATCGCTTCTTATCGCATCTGTAAGGGTGGGAGTAATACTGCGGTAGTTTGCACCGTCGGCCGAAACCTGTACCGAAAGGCCAAGATAAGAAAAGTTGCCGCCTGAGCAGGTAGTTGGTACAAAACTATACTGCATTGTTTTGGGGCTGTAGGTAAGCACATGCGTGTCTTCTTGTGGAGCGGTGTATACCAAGCCTGTCTGCCGCGAAATGTACAAACGGCTCTTGGGCATACTTTGAGCCCCGGGGGTTGCCATGCCGTAAAGGAGCGAAGATGGGTCTGAAGTGTCCCCCAAGGCAAAACCACCGTTGGCACTATATAGCCACACAGTAAGATGCTTTGCACCGTTGGGCAACCGGTAGCTTGCCGTTGCCGGAATAGCTGGATTTTGCACGGAATATACCGTATCGTCCGGGGCCGTAGCCCAGTCAAAATTAACACGAAAACTGCCTTGAAGGCGGGTAAGGTTTGTATACTGTATTGAAGTTTGTGTATCCTGCCAATTAAAATCGTCCACCCAGCTGGCAGCTTGGCAAGGCATTGGTAAAGCAAACAGAAGAGCTGCAACCAGCACCCCTTTAATGGCACACTTTTTCATTTTTTCTTCCCCATTATTATCTCTGTCTTACTGCCCCGAGAAAAACCTCGGCTGGGCAGCATATTTTGTCAGCAAGCATGGTTGTACTTGCAAAGCAATTGTACACCTTTAAATGTAAAAATTCAACATAAAAACCCATTTTTACTAATTATTTGTAAAAACGAAATGCCGACCAGTTCTATAGAACCGGTCGGCTTGCAATTTAAAATGCTAGCTATGGCTTTTTTGCTTTTTACGGGGCCACAGGCTTAGTATTGGAATACGATTATCGTTTCGGATATCGATTTTTTCTTGTTTAAGCATCTCGATGAGTTCCTTGCCCGTTTCTGGCAGTATAACGCCATATTCAATATATTTTTCAATTACCTTGATATTGGCGTCAATGGCTTTATCCTGCATCTTATAGATTTGTTCACGCTGGCCGTCGGATAACGCTCTCCAGCTTTGTTCCATCCGTTCAAATCTTCTGTTAAGATCGGCCTTTTGTTCATCGGTGAGTTTTGGGGGTTGCTTTTCATCGCTGCTGCTTTGGCCGATGCCAAGCTGTTCATTTTCAATTGCATCGGTTGTGGTTTGGGCCATTGCGGAAAGGCTCAGCGAAGCTGTTAGCACCGCCGCAGATACCCAAGCCACTATCCTTTTTGGCGTCATGGCTTATATCATCCTTTCAGACAATTGAAAGCATTGCATTTTTCTATGTTTTTAAAAATTGCATTGCTTTCTGTCATTAGTTTGCCCATTTCAAACACTGCTGCGCAAGAATGTTTTTGGCAGTTTATTTGGCAGCCGTATAAAACCCCTAAAAATGCAAACAGTAATATATCACATTTAATCAAGTAAAATTTTCAAAATAAAAATTTTGGCGCAAAAAGCAAACCCTGCGGCCGCGCCTACCCCGCTGCCCCGGTTGGCTGGGCACGAAAAACCCAAGGGAATGCCCGGTGGGCATTCCCTTGGGTTTTTCGCAAGCCGCCTGCTGCGGCTATACCTTAGGCGAAACCGGGAACCCGCGCGCCCGAAGCTACAAAACACTTGGCACAGAAACCCCCAACCATTCTGCACAGGCGTCAGCAATCATCTGGTGGTCTTCTGTGTGGTGCAAACCCGAAACGCAAATGCTACCCACAACGCCGGTACCTTCCAGCGCAATGGGGAAGCCTCCACCAAAAAAGACAAAATCGTCGGGGCTTAGGCTGCGGTCTGCCATGGTAGAACCTTTTTGTTCCATCATTACCTTTACCGCCAGGCTGCTGCGTTGAAACTGCCGCACCGTGTTGGCCTTGCGGCGTAGCCAGCCGTCGTTATCCGGCCGGGTGCCGGGCATGGCAACCTTAAAAATGCTCCAACCGTTGCGAATAATTTCCACCGCAATGGCTTTGCCTTCCTCCTGGGCTTTGCGGACAATGCGACAGCCCAGCTCAAAAGCGGTTTCGTTAGAAAAATGGGGAAAAACCAGCAGCTGCTCCTGGCTGCTTAACACCTCGGCCTGGGTTTGCAAAGATGCAATTTGCATGTGGTACCCTCCTGCTGCTTTAATTGACATGCGGCTATTTTTCGGTTTGGGTAATGCGGCGGCGGTATTCAAGCGCCGCCTGCTCGGTTTTGTTTTCGCCAAATTCATAATACACTTTGTCCCGAATGGCATCGGGCAAATACTGCTGCGAGGTGTAGTGGTTGGGGTAATTGTGCGGGTAACGGTAGCCCTGGGCCCGGCCCAGCTTTTGGGCGCCGCCGTAGTGGCCGTCGCGCAAGTATGCGGGAATTTCCCCCGTGCTGCCCCGTCGAACGTCGGCCAGTGCCGCGTCTATGGCCAGCATGGCACTGTTGGATTTCGGCGCTGTGCACAGCAGAATAACCGCCTGCGCCAGGGGAATTCTTGCCTCGGGCAAGCCTAGCTGCAGGGCCGCATCTATGCAGCTTTTCACAATAGATATTGCCTGCGGGTAGGCCAGGCCAATATCTTCGCTGGCCATTACCAGCAGGCGCCGGCAGGGCGAAAGCAGGTCGCCGGCTTCCAGCAGACGAGCCAGATAATGCAAAGCGGCATTTTCGTCCGAGCCGCGTACGCTCTTTTGCAGAGCCGAAAGGATGTCGTAATGCTCGTCGCCGTCGCGGTCGTAGCGCATGGCACTGCGCTGGGTAACGGCAGCGGCATCTTCGGGCGAAACCCGCTTGCCACCGCCTGCCAGCGCCGCCAGTTCCAAGGCGTTGAGCGCCTTGCGCACATCTCCCCCACAGCCGGCTGCAATTTTTTTAGCTGCTTCGGGGGGGAGTTCCAGTTCTAGCAAGCCGGCGGCACGCAACAGCGCCCGCTGCACCTCGTTGGCGGAAACCGGCTTAAACTCAAACACTGTGCAACGGCTAAGAATGGCGTTATATACATAAAAATAGGGGTTTTCCGTCGTGGCGGCAATGAGCGTAACAGCCCCGTTTTCAATAAATTCCAGCAGCGTTTGCTGCTGCTTTTTGTTGAGGTACTGTATCTCATCCAGATATAGCACCACGCCGCCCCGGCCCTCAATGGTTTCGGTGCGCTCCACCACGGCACGGATATCTGCCGTGCTTGCGGTGGTGCCATTGAGCTTGCACAGGCTTTTGCCTGCCCCCTGCGCCAAAATGCCGGCTACGGTGGTTTTACCCACCCCCGAAGGGCCGTAGAAAATCATATTGGGCAACGCACCGCCTGTGGCTATGCGGCGCAGCAGGCCATCCTTACCCAAAATATGCTCCTGACCCACAACCTCATCCAGGGTTGTGGGCCTTAATTTGTGCGCCAGAGGCAGCGACATTGCCCCACCGCCTTTTTATAAAAGTAAATGCTTGTGGCATTTATACCGGTTTACCCAGCAGGCAGGCCAGCCCACGTTGGATAGCCGCATCCCAAAAGGGCCAGTCGTGTGCGCCTTCCCATTCCTCGTAGGTAAAATCGAGCGGTAGCGTCTTTATGTGGCGGCGCAGCCGGTGGTTTTGGTCGAGCAAAAAGTCTTGTAGGCCGCAGGCCATGTAAAGCTTGGGGCGCCGCACCTGCGGCAGTTGTGCCGCCTGGGTGGCAAGCTGCCAGAGGTCGTCCTGTTGCTGCAGCTGCGCGGGGCTGCCCCAAATGGCTGCTGTTTCGCGGTTGGTTTGGTCGCCGGCCTGGGGCGAAAGCGCAAATTCCAGCGGGTTGCAGGTGGGCGAAAGGCCGGCGGCGGCCCAAAAGCGTGTGGGGTTGCGCAGTGCAACCTTCAGTGCGGCATAGCCACCCATGGAAAGGCCGGCGGCAAAGGTGTCTTCCCGCTTCTGCGAGATACCAAACAGCTTGCCGCACAGCGCCGGTAGCTCTTCGGCCAGGTACGTATAGTAGCGGGGGGTGTACAGGCCGTCGGTGGCAAAGCCACGCGAACAATCGGGCATAATTACTGCCAGGCCGTACTGCTCGGCATAGCTTTCTATGCCGGTTTTGCGCAGCCAGCCGGTGTCGTTGAGCTTAATGCCGTGGTAGAGGTAGAGCACCCGGCAGGGGGTTTGCTGGTTTTGAGCCGGGCGGTCGTAGGGCAGCAGTACCGTAAGAGAGGTATCCTGCTCCAATACATTCGAGCGAATATCGCAGCGCAGAAAGGCCATGGGGCAACCTCCTGTTTTATTCGTAGAGCGGGTAGCGGGCGCAAAGGTCGTTTACAGCATTGCGGATGTTTTCTGCTTCGCCTTCAAAGTTGGTAATAGCTTTATATACACAATCGGCAATTATTTGCATATCCTGCTCCACAAGGCCGCGGGTGGTTACTGCCGGCGTACCCATGCGGATGCCGCTGGTAATAAAGGGGCTCTGTGGGTCGTTGGGGATGGCGTTTTTGTTTACGGTGATGTACACTTCGTCCAGCCGGTGTTCCAGCTCTTTGCCGGTTACGCCAAAGCTCTGCAGGTCGAGCAGCATGAGGTGGTTATCGGTGCCACCCGAAACCAGCGGTATACCTTTTTCCACCAGCGCCTTAGCCAGCGCGTTGGCATTGGCGGCCACCTGGTGCTGATATTTGCGAAAGCCTTCGCTCAGCGCTTCGCCCAGGCAAACCGCCTTGGCGGCAATAATGTGCATAAGCGGGCCACCCTGTGTGCCGGGGACAATGGCTTTATCAATGGCCTTGGCATGCTCTGCTTTGCATAAAATCATTCCGCCGCGGGGCCCGCGCAGGGTTTTGTGGGTGGTGGTGGTAACCACGTCGGCATGGGGCACCGGGCTGGGGTGCACACCGCCGGCCACCAGCCCGGCAATGTGGGCCATATCTACCATAAAGTAGGCGCCTGCCTCTTTGGCAATGGCAGCCATTCTCTCAAAGTCTATTGTACGCGGGTAGGCGCTGGCACCGGCTACAATCATCTTGGGTTTGCATTCCAGGGCTTTTTGGCGCAGGGCGTCGTAATCCAGCATTTGGGTTGCGTCATCCACACCGTAGGATACAAAATTGTAGTACTTGCCCGAAAGGTTTACCGGGGAGCCATGGGTAAGGTGGCCGCCGTGGGCCAGGCTCATACCCAGCACGGTATCGCCGGGCTGCAACAGCGCAAAATAGACCGCCAGGTTGGCCTGTGCGCCCGAATGGGGCTGCACGTTGGCATGCTCGGCGCCAAAAAGCTGCTTGGCGCGGGCAATGGCAATCTCCTCGCAAATGTCCACACACTCGCAGCCGCCATAGTAGCGCTTGCCAGAATAGCCCTCGGCATATTTATTGGTTAAAACACTGCCCATGGCTGCCAGCACCGCAGGCGACACAAGGTTTTCCGAGGCAATGAGCTCCAGGTTGCGGCGCTGGCGGCCCAGCTCTTGCTGCATTGCCCGGCCAACCTCCGGGTCGGCCTTGGTTACAAAGCCTATGGTATCCAGCATATCGTTATACATGTGCTTGCTCCTCTCGGTTTACTTTCACGGCCTCGCAGGGGTTTTAAACAGTATAATAATACCATAGCCACAACCGCAAAGCAACGCCAAAAAGGCACACAGGGCGGGCAATAGTATTCTTCGGCGGCGAATATTTTATGTTCATCCGTACAAGCCTATACTCTATATTCTCATAGATACACGCTTGTGGTACAATAGCAGTATTAGGAGGTGTTGCCATGCAAGGCATTGTGCGGCGGGGGCTGGTTTGGCTGGCCGCCACGCTGGGGCTAATTTGGCTGGCTGGCAGGCTGCTGGGCAGCTGGCGTTGCCCGGTGCTGTTGTGGTGGAATATCCCCTGCCCTACCTGCGGCATGCTTACGGCGTTGCAGGCGTTAAGAAATGGGCATTTGCTTGAAGCTTGGCAGAGCAACCCGCTGGTGTACCCCTTTTTAGGGTATTACCTATACCTTTCATACCTTTATATTGTGGGCAGGCTGGGGCGCATAAACCCCCAACGGCATTTGTTTATACTGCTGGCCGTGCTGCTGGGCTACGGCCTGCTGCGCTGGTTTGTATTGTAGTGTGCGTAAAGCAAGGGCAGCGGAAAAAGCCGCTGCCCCTTGCTGTTTAAGTTGCTAAACCAGCTGTGCGCCGGGGTAATAGTGCTGCAAAATTTCTTGGTAATTGCTGCCCTGGCGCGCCATAAAGTCGGCACCGTATTGCGAAAGGCCTGCACCATGCCCATAGCCCTTTACCTTAAACACAAAGCGCCCACCGGTATATTCCACCGTAAAGCAGCTGGAACGAAGGTCTAGCAGGGTGCGCAGCTGCTGGCCCGTAAGCAGCTCTGCCCCCACTGCTATTTGTGTAACGTAGCCGGAAGGCGAACGCTGCTCTATAACGAACCAATCTTCCGGGGCAGCGGGCAGGGTAATGCCCGGCAGGGCTATGGTAAGCAGCTCGGAAAGCTCGCTGCGTGTAAAGCTGGTGCTGCTTTCAAAGCCGGCCGAAAGAATATCTCCCTTGCTTTCCACCGGTGTAATGCAGGGTAGCGGCCGCTGCCAAATGTATTCGGCGGCTTCGGTTTGGCCGGCAGAAATAGCGTGGTAGGCCGCCAAAATGGGTAGGCCGTCGTGCACCAGCATTTCACCGGCCACGCTATCGGCCGCGGCGCAAATTTTAGGCCAGAGCACACCAAAGCTTTCTCCATAAAACTCTTTGGCCTGTTTTTCGGTAATTACGGTTTTTAGGTTTTGTGGGTCGGCGGCAAAATCGGCCCCCTTTAGAGCTGGGTCGGGGGTTTGTTCTTGCAGCATGCTTTGCCGCACCGCATAGGTGTAGGCGGCTACCGCCTGGGCTTTTAGGGCTTCTGGGTGGTAGGAGGCCGGCATTTCAGCCGCTACCGCCCCGCGGACAAAATCCCGCAGGGTCATGCTGAACACCTTGCCTGTGGTAAGGTCGAGTATGCGGAAGTTGGCTTTGCCCTCGGGCGGCGGGGCCTGGGGCTCGGGCTGTGATGGGGTTTGCGGGGAAGCTTGTACGGCCTCGGTGGGTACTACCTGGCTCGGCCTATTTGCAGGCTGCGCCGGTGCTTGCTGCATGCCCGCAAAGGGAATGAGAGCAATGCAAGCCACAAAAGCAATTGCAAAAACAATATCTACCTTCATTTTTTCGTCCTTCCTTTCTGTATGCAGGGCTTAGCTGTAAAAAATTCATTTTACTAAGATATTTTCTTTGGTATCCGATAAGATATTGTATTGACTTTCGCTTTCTTATAAGTTAATATTAGTTTATATCGATTGCTTTCTTGCCAATTGCCTAATGAAATTTTGCAGGCAAAAGGC
>CAYYOY010000075.1:0-8035 GCA_964473265.1 uncultured Oscillospiraceae bacterium | reverse complement strand
CGGCTTATTCCCAGCTGGCTTGGTTGCGCGCTGCCGGGCGCACAAACGCCCCAAGAGAAATTCCCTGCGGAATTTCTCTTGGGGCGTTTGTTTATTTTCGGGTGGCTGAAAGCCCCCTTACCTACAATTGGGTGCTATATGTAAGCTTAACGGTATACGTTCACCCGGATAACACCTTCCACCTCGCGCATGCGGGTGAGAACAGCTTCGTTCACCTCGCCCGAAACATCTACCAGGGTGTAGGCATATTCCTTCTTCGACTTATTCGTAAGGTTATCAATATTCAACCCGGCGTCTGAAATAGCCTGCGAAATACCCGTAAGCATAGCCGGAATGTTGCGGTGGATAACCGCCAGGCGCACATCGCCGCTGCGGGGCATGGTGACATCTGGGAAGTTTACGCTGTTTTTAATATTGCCATTGGCCAGAAAATCCATAAGCTGCAGCGCCGACATTCTGGCGCAATTATCTTCCGATTCCGGCGTGGAAGCGCCAAGGTGCGGAATAGCCAGCACGCCGGGGTGGCCCAGCAGGGCTTCGTTGGGGAAATCGGTAACATAGCAGCGTACACTGCGTTCTTCCAGCGCTTCCAGCATATCGGCGTCTACCACCAAATTTCCACGGGCAAAGTTCAAAATGCGCACGCCATGCTTCATCATTTGAATGGCCTGGGCGTTGATCATACCCTTGGTTTCGGCAGTGGCCGGCACATGCAGGGTGATGAAATCGCAATTTTCGTAAATTTCGGCCAGGCTGGCGGCATGGCGCACAGTGCGCGAAAGGCCCCAGGCCGCACTAATAGAAAGGTATGGGTCGTAGCCGTATACTTCCATGCCGAAATTTTCGGCCAAGTTGGCCACTGCCACACCAATGGCGCCAAGGCCTATAACACCCAGGCGCTTACCCTGCAGCTCGGGCCCGGTGAATTTACTCTTACCTTTTTCCACAAGGCCGGGCACAGCGTCGCCTTGGCCGCGCAGGCCCTGGGCCCATTCCATGGCCGGGAACACCTTACGGGCCGAAAGCAGCAGCCCCAGCATAACCAGCTCTTTTACGGCGTTGGCGTTGGCACCGGGGGTGTTGAACACCACTACCCCGGCTTCGCTGCATTTTTCTACCGGAATGTTGTTTACACCTGCGCCCGCCCGGGCAATGGCCTTTAGGTTGCTGCCAAGCTCCCACTGGTGCATATCGGCAGAGCGCACCAACACAGCCGCGGGGTTTTGTGCCTCGTCGGTAATGGTGTAGCGCGTTTTGTCGAAAGCATCCAGACCAACGGGTGAAATGCTGTTGAGGGTAAGAATTTCAAACATGCGCAAGCTCCTTCGATTGTACCGTAGAGTAAGCTCCACCGATACTTGTTATATTTTTTAGACGAACTGGGCCATTCTTAAAATGCAAAGCTTGCGCCTGACAAACACACGAAATGTTCGGCAGGCGTAAGCAAACAGAACCCTTAGCGCACGGCAAGAAAATGCGAAAGCGAAGCCTCAAAACCATCCTTGAAGCTTCTTCCCACCGGCAATGCAGTGCTATCCAGCAGTGTTACCTTCACGCCGCTGGCGGTGGCAATATAATCGAGATTTACGCAATAGCATTTGTGGCAACGCACAAAATTTTCGGGCAGTTGGCTTTGAAGGTCCTGCAGGCGGCCATAAAAGCCGCTGCTCCCTTCGGCAGTATGTACAAAAACCTTACGCCCACTCGAGCTGATGTGCGTGATGTCGCTCGGGTTGTAGATATGGGTTTTGCCAAAGCTTTTTAGTGCCAGCTTATGCATATATACCACGTCCCCCCTATATATGCCTTATTGTAGCCCATTTATTGGTAATTGTCAAATAAATTTGCAAATATTATACATTTAAAAACTATCGGGCATTTTCACTGTAATTCCTGTATTATTTTGGATAGTTTTTCACGGTCCAGCAGGCGGTTGAGCGTGGCCAGCAGGGCGTTTGTGCCCAGGTGGGCGGGTAAATTTAGACGAGCCTTCAACCGGCTGCGCAGGGTGGCGCTGCCCGCCCCACCCGAAAGGCCAAGCTCATAAAAATCCAACCGGGTAATGGCAGAAGCATTGGCAGGGCCGGTTTCTTCTTGCTGCAGTAGGCCGGCCTGGGCAAAGGCTTTTAGCAGCAGCCCGGCCTCCATGCCTTCTACACCCAGCGTGCCCTCGGCCGAGGCCTTGGCCTTACGCCGTTCTTTACCGGTAATATCGGGAATGTAAATATGGGTTACGGCTTCGGCGGGCAGCGACCCGGCAATATAATTGCGAATGGCAAAGCCTGCACGGTCGGAATCGGTGAGCAGCACAATGCCCTCGGCCAATGCCAGCCGGCGGATTAAGCCGAGCAAGCGTTTATCGGAAAAAACCCGGAAGCCCCCGGTTTCTATGATATTGGCGTCAAACAGCGAGGCAAGGTGGGCTTTGTCGTACCGGCCCTCTACCACAATGGTTTTTGCAATTTTATACATAAAGCTCCCACTGCCGGCCACCAAAGCTACCGGCATTTATTTATAAAACATTGGTGTGCACTTTTAATTGCAGGTATAGCGCTGGCCTGGCAGCACTTTGCTATTGCTGCTGCATGCACACAAACAACCGGGTAATGGTTTGCTCTAGTAGCACACGGCCGTCTAGCCGGCTGCTTTTTAGCTGAAGGTCAGCCTGGGCACAAAGGCACAGCGCCTGCAAAAGAAAGGCCTGCGAAAAGCGCGGTGCCAGCCCCGTAGCCTTGGTAAAACGATAGGCCGCGCCACCGGCGTAGCCCAGCACACGCGCGGCCTGGCTTTCGCCCACCCTTGCCTGCGCGGCGGCTGCGGCCCGGGCAATATCGGCAAAGCTCATGCTAAGGGCCGCCAAAATAGCCACAGGCGTTTCGCGCAGTTCCAGCAGGCGGGCAAGCAGCGCCATGGAACCTGCGTAATCTTGCCGCAAAATGGCGGCGGGCAGCTGGAAAATGCCGGCTTCCAGGCTGGGGGTGGCCAGGGCGGCAATGTGTTCTTGGGTAATTTCCTGCTCGCCGGCATAGGCGCAGAGCTTGGCCAGCTCGTTTTCCAGGCGGGTAAGGTCGCTACCGCAGAGCTCCAGCAGCTGCCCGGCTGCCTGGGGCGAAAGTTTGCCCCCCAGCGCCGCCGCCCGGCGGGTTAAAAGGCGCACGGCATCGCTGCGGGTGGGTTTTTCCAGCCGCAGGGCACAGCCCTTTTGTTCGCACAGGGTTGCCAGACGCTCGGTGCGGCCTTTGCCCTTGCTCTTTGCGGGCTTGCCGCCTGCCTGTGCCGCTTCCAGGGTAATGATGAGCAAGCAGGTGGGGGGCGGGTCTTCCAGTAATTGTTCCAGCTTGGCAAACTGGGCGGCAGGCAGCGCCTCGGGCGAAAGCTGCTGCAGGCACACACACCGGCGGTCGGCCATAAAGGGGATGGCCTCGCAGGCGTCGGCCAGGGTATCGGGTTCCCAGCCCTCGCGGGCATCAAAGCTATCAAAGTTGCAGCCCCCGGGGCTAAGCCGGCGGGCGGCGGCAAGCAGGTCTTGCCTGCATTTTTCTATAAAATACCCTTCGCTGCCATACAGCAGATATACCGGCCGCAGCTGCCCTTCACGCAGGTGGGCAGTGAGCGCCGGGCGGTTTTCCAGCTTCATTTTTGCACCTCAATTTCCAGGTAGGTGTCGCCCCAGGCATCCTGCCCCAGAGGGGGCAGGGTACCCAGCGCCCGCCACTCGCCCTGGGGCGAAACCAGTAGGTCGGCCCCTGCCAGCAGGCGCAGAGTGCTTGGGGTAAGGTCGCACCCTGCCGAAAGCTTTACAATGCGCAGGCCACCGGCCTCTACCAGGCTAATGCCCCGGCGGGTGGTTAGGGTGGCGCAATCCAGCAGGCGCACCTGCTGCTCTCCGGTAAGGGCGGGCAGGTTTTGCAGGCGGTATTCGCCCGCTTGCTGCGCCACCGCTGCCGGTATAACAGCCAGCTTGGGGCGGCTGTTTTCCAGCGCCGCAATGCGGGCGGCTTGGCTATCAATATCGTAGGTGGCACACAGTAGGTGCAGGTCGTTCCCCAGGCTGGCGGCGCAATCTAGCGCCTTTTGGGCGCGGCCTGCCTGCTCGGGTAGGTCGATTACCGCCACGGCACCACTGCGGCTAAGCAGCAGGCTGCCGCTTTCGGCACACAGGGTAATGCGCAGGGTGTTTGTGCGCAGCAGTTGCTGCGCCACCCCCATGCTTAAAAAGGGAATAGCCGTAAGGCAAAGGCAGGTTGCCAACGGCACAAACCTGCGCATCCCCAGCAGCCACACCAGCATGAGCACCAGCGGCAGCGCGAAAAGCGCCGCCAGCGCTCCAATGCTGCGCACAGGTATCGTAGCCAGCGGTAGCCTAGCCAGCAGCAACACCAAGCCATAAATGCTCTGGGTGCACAGGCTGGCCAACCAGCCTGCCCCGGCCGCCAGCCAGCTTAGCCCCGCCAAACCCAGCAGCGTGGTTACCGCCCCTGAAAGCAACGTAACCGGCAAAAGGAAGAATAGCCCCAGGTTGGCCAGTAGCCCGTAGGTGGGCAGGTAGCCAAAATAGAGCACACATAGCGGCAGGCCCAGCAGCTGGGCCGCGAGCCACAGGCAAGCGCAACCCACCAGGCCGCGCACCAGCTCGCTTTTAGCCAGGCTGGGTGAGCGCTGCAGCAAACGCCGCGCCCCCCGCTGCAGCGGTGCAAAGAAAAGGCAGATAGAAAGCGTGGTGGCAAACGAAAGCACAAAGCTGGGGCTGGCAACGGCATAGGGGCTCACCAGGCAAATGAGCAGCGCCGCCGCCCCCAGCGAGGTAAGGGCATCCTCCCGCCGGCCCAGGGCCATGCCCGCCAACATAAGCAGTGTCATAACCCCTGCCCGGGTAATAGAGGGCGAAAAGCCGGCCAGCAAACAAAGCAGCCCCACTGCCACCGCCCCCAACACACAAACCAGCCGGCGGGGCAGCCGCAGCCAGGCACCCGCCAGCAGCAGCCCCTGCACCACAATAGAAAGATGCATGCCGGAAACCACCAACACATGTGCCACCCCCGCGGCGGCAAACCGGCTGTAGAGCTGCTCGGGAATGGCTTCGCGCTCGGCCAGCAGCATGGCCGAAAGAATAACCCCGCCATATGGCACATGCCGCTGCAGTGCCGTTACCAGCCGCAGCCGCAGCGCGGCGGCATAGTAGGCCAGGCCCTTGGGCGGCAGGGTTTGGGGGGTGGTAAATTGCCCCACCAGCCGCAGCTCGCCGGCAATTTGCCGGGCGGCGTTGCGGGCGAGGTAGCGCGGCTGCACCGGCTGCAGAACACCCTGCCCCTGCACCGGCTGGCAGACGGCAAGCTCCATATCGCGCTGGGCGGTAAGGCGCAGGTTTACCCGGCCCGCCACCCCGGGCAGCGTGGTGCTAATAATGTATTCCCACCGGCCGTTTTGCGGCAGGGCCGAAACCACATAGCCCTGTAGGGTAAGCGGCTCGCCCTGCAGCCGGTGAACAGGCCCGGCCAGACGCAGTGTGTAAGCACCCAGCCCCAGCAGCGAGCACGCCACCCCGGCAAAAACTGCCAGCAACACCGGGCGCGGCACACGCCACACCACCGCCAGCAGCAGTGCTAGGCTGCCGGCAACCGCCACCACGAGCAGCCACACCCCGCCCAAAAAAGCACAGGCCGCCGTGGCGCACAGGCTGGCAAGCCCCGCGACAAACAGCGGCCGTTTCATGGTCGACACCCCTTCAGATGCAAGATGTCATGACTTGTGCTTGCTTGGTATTAGCCCGGCGGCCAGGCAAGTGCCCTGCCCGCCAGCAGGTGAAAGTGTAGGTGGGGCACGGTTTGTCCGGCGTCGGCCCCGCAGTTGGTTACCACACGGTAGCCGTTTGCCAGCCCCTGCTGGGCGGCAATTTTGGCAATGGCCTGAAACACTGCCGCCACGGTGGCACTGTTTTCGGACGTAATTTCACTGGTGCTTGCAATGTGCTGCTTAGGAATAACCAGCAAATGCACGGGTGCTTTGGGGTCGATATCCGCAAAGGCCAGCACCTGGTCGTCCTCGTAGAGCTTGTTGCAGGGAATCTCCCCTGCGGCTATTTTGCAGAAAATACAGTCCATCTTGCAGCCCCCTTATATGAATTTCTGTGGGGTAGGTTGCTACTTTTTAAGCATTTGGCGTACCAGCTCGGGAATATCGGCAACCGCTTTATCAATATTCATAATATCGGTGCAGCCGCCCATAGCGCTATCTGGCCGGCTGGTAAGTTCCTTCACCAGCTTGCCGGCGTGTACACCAGCCTGCACGGCTTCAGCACCGCAGGCCACCACAATGCTGCCCTTGCCGGAATCTACCGCTGTAAAAGCCGCTATTACCTTGGGGTTGTTGGCACGCACGGTATCGGAAATGCGGCGCAGCATCTCGGGCTTGGTGCCCATGAAACCGGCGGCAATAATGCTGAAGCCCTCTACATGGATGGCATTTTCAAACAGATTGTCTACTGTCATGCCGGCAATTTTTTGGTTTAGGGCATCCAGCTCTCGTTCCTTGGCTTTGAGCTCGTTTGCCAGTGCGGCGGTTTTGGCCGGCAGCTCGGAAGGCGAGCCCGCCTTTAGGTTTTCGGCAGCGCTGGCCAGCAGCCACTGCTGCTGCTCGATAAGCTGCAGCACGCCTGTGCCGGTAACGGCCTCTATGCGGCGAACCCCCGCCGCAACCGAAGATTCTCTTACAATGCGCAGCAGGCCTATGCGCGCAGTATTATGCACATGGCAGCCGCCGCACAGCTCGGTAGAGAAATTGCCCACCTTGCAAACCCGCACAACATCGCCATACTTCTCGCCAAAAAGTGCCATTGCGCCCATGCTGCGGGCTTGGTCAATGGGCATTTCTTGTGTGGTTACGTCTATGCCATCTAAAATTTTTGTGTTTACAAGCTGCTCTACTTGCTTGAGTTCGTCGGGTGTAACAGCAGAGAAATGCGAGAAATCGAACCGGCAGCCGCTTTCATCCACCAGCTGGCCGGCCTGGTGCACATGCTCGCCCAGCACCTGGCGCAGCGCCGCCTGCAACAGGTGCGCCGCCGTGTGGTTGCGGGTAATGGCCCCGCGGCGGGTAGCGTCAACGCAAGCGGTAACCTCTTGCCCCTTGGCAACACTGCCGCTCTTTACCACACCGGTGTGCAGTATAAGCCCGTTGGCCGATTTATGGCATTTTTCCACCTCGAGCACAAACTGCCCGGCGGTAATGGTGCCGGTATCGCCCACTTGGCCGCCGCTTTCGGCGTAGAAGGGGGTGGCATCCAGCACCAGCGAAATTTGCTCGCCGCTGCCGGCCTGTTCGCAAAGCTCGCCGCCGCAAAGTATAGCTTGCACTGCGGCCTGCCCGCTGGTTTGGCCATAGCCGGTAAACTCGTTGGCAAGCTCCACGCCGGCCAGTGCGTCGTCGGCCCAGCCTGCCTCGCCCATGGCAACACGGGCGGCACGGGCGCGGGCACGTTGCTCTTCCATATGCTTGCGGAAGGCTGCCTCTGCCACTTCCAAGCCACGCTCGAACAAAATTTCCTGTGTTAAATCAATAGGGAAGCCAAAGGTATCGTAGAGCTTAAAGGCTTCCTCACCCGAGAGAACCTTTTCGCCCAATTTTTCTAAACGTTCAATTAGGCCGGTAAGCATCTCAAGCCCCTGGCCAATGGTTTTGGCAAAGCGCTCTTCTTCCACCTGAATAATTTTTACAATATATTCTTGGTTCTGTGCCAGTTCGGGGTAGGCCGAGGCGTTTTCGGCTATTACCGTGCGGCAAACCTCGTATAAGAAGGGCTTGTGGATACCCAGCAACCGCCCGTGGCGGGCAGCGCGGCGCAGAAGCCGGCGCAGCACATAGCCCCGGCCCTCGTTTTGGGGCACCACACCGTCGCCTATCATAAAGGTAGTGGAACGGATATGGTCGGTAATTACACGCAGCGAAACATCGGTTTTTTCGTTTTGCTTATATTCCACACCGGCTATGCGGCAGATATGCTGCATAATTTTCTGCACGGTATCTACCTCAAAGAGGT
>CAYYOY010000074.1:0-8046 GCA_964473265.1 uncultured Oscillospiraceae bacterium | reverse complement strand
AAGCAAGGAGCCATGAGGCTGGCCATAAAGCGCTCCCATATGAGCTTGTAAAGCTTGTATTGGTCATTGGTCAAGGTACCCTTTACCCGCTCGGGGGTCAGCTCGGGCATGGTGGGGCGAATAGCCTCGTGGGCATCCTGTGCCGCGTTTTTTGATTTATAGTAGCGGGGGCTTTCGGGGAGATAGTCCTTACCGTAGCGGCCTACAATATATTTGTTTCCCTCTGCTCTTGCTTCATCGGAGATACGCAGAGAATCGGTTCTCATATAGGTAATCAAACCGGTTTGTCCCAGTCCCTCTACATCTACACCCTCGTATAAATCTTGTGCCACCCTCATGGTGCGCTGACCGGTATAACCTAACTTGCGGGAGGCCTCTTGCTGGAGGGTAGAGGTAATAAAGGGCGGCGCAGGGCTTTTTTTCCGGGTACCCTTTTTTAGCTTGGCAACTGCAAAGCCGCCGCCCTGTAGTTGCTGCAGCACATCCTTTGCCTGCTGCTCGCTGGTAATTTCCAGCTTTTTGCCCTTGTAGCTCGTAAGCTTGGCGGGAAAGGGGCGCGAAGCTTTGCCCTCGGTGGAAAAGCTGGCGTCGATGCTCCAGTATTCCTCCGACACAAAGGCTTTAATTTCCTCTTCCCTATCTACAATTAGCCGGACAACCACCGATTGTACCCGGCCTGCCGAAAGGCCCTTGCGCACCTTTTTCCACAAAAATGGGCTCAGCTTATAGCCTACAATGCGGTCGAGTATGCGGCGGGCCTGCTGGGCATTTACAAGGTCTTGGTCGATGGTGCGCAGGTTATCCATACCCATGCGCACGCCGGTTTTAGTAATTTCATTAAAGGTTACACGGTTGGGCTGGGTGGTATCCAGCCCCAGCGTTTCGGCAAGGTGCCATGAAATGGCTTCGCCCTCGCGGTCAGGGTCGGTAGCGAGGTAGACCATGGCGCTTTTGCGTGCCAGGCTTTTTAGCTCGTTTACCAGCTTTTCCTTGCCGTCTATGTGTACATACTGTGGGGCAAAGTTGTTCTCAATATCCACCCCCAGCTTTTTGGGGGGCAAATCTCGTATATGGCCCATGGAGGCGACCACTTCAAAGCCTTCGCCCAGATATTTTTTAATGGTTTTGGCCTTGGCGGGGGATTCCACAATGACCAAATTTGACATTTAACTACCACCTTTGTAAGTATACGAAAGTTATAGCAAGGTAAAGGTTCTGCCGTCCTGCGCCTGTAGCAGGCCATAAATTTCCAGCTGGGTAAGGCCTGCCAGTAGGTCTTTCACCGGCATGTCCAGCATGGCTGTAAGTTCTTCTGCCGTGCGGGGCTGGTTGCCCATAGCCTGAAAAATAGCCCTTTGCTGCGCTGTTAAAAACAGCGGCGGCTCTTTGGGGGCGGGTTGGGGTTCTGGTATTGGCTGTGCTTGTTCTACCGTGCCCGCCAGCACTGTTTGCCGGCAATCAATGTTATATTTAGGGGATTTTTCGCTATCTATTGTATCTGCAAAAAGGTGTAGATATTCCTTAATTATATCCTGAACATCTGTAACGGGTATAGCCCCCTGGCGTATAAGCCAATGCGGCCCCTCAGACTGTGGTGAAAAAATGCTGCCCGGCACCGCAAAAACGTCGCGCCCTTGTGTCATGGCGTGTCCGGCTGTAATAAGCGAACCGCTGCGCCTGCGGCCTTCTACCACCACAACCCCCAGCGAAAGGCCTGAAACAATGCGGTTGCGTATGGGAAAGTGATACGGTAGCGGAGGCACCTGAGGCGGGAACTCGCTAACCACTGCGCCGCTTTTGCAGATAAGCTCATGCAGTTGGGTGTTGGAAGCGGGGTAAATGGTGTCGGCCCCGCAGCCGGTTACGGCAATGGTGCGACCGCTTGCTTTGAGGGCGCCTACATGGCAAAAGGTATCTATGCCCGCTGCCATGCCCGAAACTACCACAAAACCGCTACCGGCCAGCTCGCGCGCCAGGGCTTCTGCCACCCGGCGGCCATATTCGGTAAAGCGGCGCGTGCCTACAATGGCAATATGCGGCAGCTCATCCACCCGGCCCAGTTCGCCCTGTACATATAGCACGGCCGGCCGGGCGTAGATATTTTGCAGCCGCAGGGGGTAGGCCTCGTCGTCCGGGGTAATAACAGCAATGCCACGTGTACGGCAGGCCTCGTAAATTTCACGGGCGGGCTCTAACGACGAGCTTGCCACGCGCTCCAGCTCGGCCTTGGTGAGCAGGCCGCCCTCGCGCAGGGCGGGCAGGCTGCTTTCGTAAAGGCTACCGGGGTGCCTAAAGGCGGTGAGCAGCTCTTCACTTCGCACCGTGCCATAGCCAAAGAGCTGCTGAAACCAAATCCAGTACAGGCTGTCGGCCATGTTGTCACTCCTTGTTGGCTTTGCTGAGCTCCCACATAAAAATGCCGGCTGCTATCGCCGCGTTGAGCGACTGCCCTTCCCGCGCCATGGGCAGGATAACACTATGGTCGCAGGCGGTAATCACCTCGGGGGGCAGGCCGTTGCCTTCGTTACCAATGGCCACCGCCACACTGCCCCGCAGCAATTGTGGGGCAAGGGGTTGAGCCTGGGGGGTAAGCGCGGCAGCCAGCACCCGCACGCCACGGCTACGCAGCAACGCAATGTGGGCGGGCATATCCTGCACCACACGCACCGGCAGGCGCAGCACACCGCCCATGGTGGCGCGCAGTACCTTGGGGCTGTAAAGGTCGGGGCAGTCGGCGGTAAGATGCAGTTCATCTAGGCCCAAGGCTTCGGCCGTGCGGATGATGCTACCCAGGTTGCCGGGGTCCTGCAGCGAGGCCAGCAGCAAATATTTACCACCACATATTGTAGCAAGTTCCGGCAGGTTGTCAAGCATTTCGCATAGGCAAAACACACCCTGGGGGGTTTGTGTATCCCCAAGGCGGGCAGCCAAACGCTCTGAAATTTCGCAGCTTTCGGCGGCGGCCTGCTGCAGTTGGGCGGCAAAATGGGGCTGGCGAGCCAAAAATTCCGGTGTGAAAAGTGCCAGGCGCACCGCCAACCCGGCTTGCAGTACCTCTTGGCAAAGGCGCAGGCCCTCAGCCACAAACAGCCTCTCCTGCCGACGCAGGCTTTTAGACTGCATGAGCTTTGCCATGTGTATAAGTTTTGGGTTTTCGCGCGAAGCAATTTGCTGCAAGGGGTACTCCTCCCCTATGCCGGGCAAAAATGTCCGACAAAAAATTCCGCCCGGTCATGCATGGGTGACACGGGCGTTCATTTATATAATTACAGTGCGGCCTTTGCCTTTTGCACCAGCGCGGTAAAGGCGGCCGGGTCGCTAATGGCAAGCTCTGAAAGCATTTTACGGTTGAGGTCAATGCCGGCCTTCTTCATGCCGTTCATAAAGGTAGAGTAGTTCATGCCGTTGCTCTTGCAGGCAGCAGAAATACGGGTGATCCACAGGCGGCGGAAATCGCGCTTTTTAAGCTTTCTGCCGATGTACGCATAGTTGCCCGATTTCATTACGGCCTGCTTCGCCGTTTTAAACAGCCTGCTTTTTGCACCAAAGTAACCCTTTGCAAGCTTTAATACCTTTTTTCTTCTTTTGCGGGTCATAACCGCGCCCTTTATACGAGCCATATTCTATTACCTCCGTTTTGCGACATATTACCTAGCATGTAGCCTGTCGTGGGCTTATTTGTAAGGAACCAGCAGTTTGATAACCGCAACATTGGTTTTGTCGGCATAAGTTGCCTTGCGCAGGGTTCTCTTGCGCTTGGTGGTCTTTTTGTTCAGAATGTGCGATTTGTAGGCGTGTGCCCGTTTCACCTTGCCGTTTTTGGTAAGGTTAAAGCGCTTCTTGGCGCCGGAATGTGTCTTTAACTTAGGCATATTAGTATTCCTCCCAAAGAAATTTACTTAGCGGCTGCGGGCTTGGCAGCAAGGAACATAATCATACTGCGGCCCTCAAGCTTGGGCGGCCTTTCCACAGTGGCTAGGTCGACCACAGCTTCGGCAAAGCGCTTCATGGTTTGCATACCTAAAGAGGTATGTGCCATTTCACGTCCACGAAAACGAATGGAAACCTTCACCTTATCGCCCGCCTGCAAAAACTTTCTTGCATGGTTGAGCTTGGTATTAAAATCGTGCACGTCAATGTTGGAAGAAAGCCGAATTTCTTTAATCTCGGTAATTTTTTGGTTTTTGCGGGCTTCCTTCTCACGCTTAGCCTGCTCGAACCGGAATTTGCCGTAATCCATAATGCGGCAAACCGGCGGCTGTGCCTGAGGGGCAATCTTAACAAGGTCCAGGTTTTTTTCAACGGCCATGCGCATAGCGTCGCGCGCCGACATAATGCCAAGCTGCGAACCGTCGTCACCTACCAGGCGAATTTCTTTGTCCCGAATTTCCTCGTTAATCTGCATCTCCTTGTTGCTGATAATAAGCACCTCCAATGCCCTTTTCGAATAAAACTTTATGCGCCATCGCGCTTTACAACAGTAAAACATCCTAGAAGCACAAAGCTATTTTACATCTGCTGCGCTGCCGTTTTGGCTGGTCAGCAGGAATAAAAACAAAATAAAAGCGCCGACAGTTTACCTGCCTGCGCTCATAATACCACACCATTGCAGCCTTATAGCCGCTGGGGATATAAACCTGTTTCGCGTTGCGTGCAGGTGAGAACAAACAGCTCGTTCTTCTTTATTTTCCGGTTTATTTTACCACAACCAGGCTGGCGTGTCAAGCCTAAAATTCCGCTGAGCCGGTGGTTCTGGGGAAGGGCAGTACATCGCGAATGTTGCCAATGCCGGTAATATACATGACCAACCGTTCAAAGCCTAGGCCAAAACCGGCATGCTTGGTGCCGCCGTAGCGACGCAAATCAAGATACCAGCCGTAGTCCTCAGGGTTTAGGTCACATTCTTCCATGCGGCGCAGCAGCACATCTTCGCGTTCTTCACGCTGTGAACCACCAATAATCTCCCCTACCCCGGGCACGAGAAGATCCATTGCTGCCACTGTTTTGTTATCGTCGTTAAGCCGCATGTAGAAGGATTTTATCTCTTTGGGGTAGTCGGTTACAAACACGGGGCAGCCGTAGAGCTTTTCGGTAAGATAGCGCTCATGCTCGGTTTGCAGGTCGCAGCCCCAGAAAACAGGGTATGCAAATTCCTGGCCCGAAGCCTGCAGCTTTTCCACCGCTTCGGTGTAGGTAACATGGGCAAAATCGGCTTTTACAATGCCCTCCAAACGTTCCAAAAGCTCTTTATCGTAAAACTCGTTAAAGAATTTTAGCTCGGCGGCGCAGTTTTTTAGGCAGTATTGCAACACAAATTGTATCATCTGCTGGGCCAGCGCCATGTCGTCCGAAAGGTCGGCAAAAGCAATTTCGGGCTCAATCATCCAAAATTCCGCAGCATGGCGGGCGGTGTTGGAAAGCTCGGCACGAAAGGTTGGTCCAAAGGTGTAGATGTTGGAAAAGGCCATTGCCATGGCTTCGCCTTCCAGCTGGCCCGAAACGGTAAGGCTGGTGGGCTTGCAGAAGAAATCCTGGCTGTAATCTATGCTGCCATCCTCGGTGCGGGGGGGCTGGGCGGCGTCCAGCGTGGTTACGCGGAACATAGCACCGGCGCCCTCGCAATCGCTGCCTGTAATAATGGGGGTGTGCACATAGACAAAGCCGCGGTCGTTAAAGAATTTATGAATGGCATAGGCCACCACCGAACGTACGCGAAACACCGCTTGCAGGGTGTTGGTGCGGGGGCGCAGGTGAGCAATGGTGCGCAGATATTCCAGCGTGTGGCGCTTTTTCTGCAGAGGATAATCGGCCGTAGAGGGGCCTTCTACCACAATTTCAGTTGCGTGTAACTCGAAGGGCTGCTTGGCGTTGGGGGTTAGCACCACATTACCACGCACTACCAGTGCTGCGCCTACGTTCTGCTTGGCAATTTCTTTATAGTTAGACAGACGGCTCTCTTCAAACACCACCTGCAAATTAGAAAAGATGGTGCCGTCGTTCAGCTCAATAAACCCGAGAGATTTAGAATCGCGTATGGTTTTAACCCAACCGCAGACGATTATCTCGGAATCGATATAATTGGTAACCTCGCCGAACAGCTTGCGCAGCTCTGTTTTTTGCATGAGGGGTTCCTCCTTTTGTTGTGGTGCCAAAATAGCATTTGCGCAGCTTGACAGTTGTCTGCACGGGTGCTATGCTGGTACGGCACGCAGAGTTCCGTTTAATGTAATAGTATAACACAAGCCTACTGGGAGGTAAAGCGCCATGCCCAATTTTTTTGGCTTTTTTTCCTACATATTCCTTACTGCCTTTACACCCGGGCCAAACAATTTTATGTCTATGAGCAATGCGGCACGCTATGGGTTTGTAAAAAGCTTGCGCTTTAATGTGGGCATTTTTGCCGGTTTTATGCTTGTGCTTAGCATTTGCGCTGGTTTTAGTTCGGCCTTGTTTGCCGCTTTACCAGCCATCAAGCCTTACTTAAAGGTGGTGGGCGCAGGCTATATTCTGTGGCTGGCCTTTCATGTGCTGAAGAGCACCTACGATTATTCCGGCGATACAGTTGCCACCAACACATTTACAGCGGGCATGCTGCTGCAGTTTATTAACCCCAAGCTGTATCTATATGGCATTACCAGTCTTTCCGTTTATGTGCTACCCTATTACAGCCAGGTGTACATACTTGCACTTTTTATTCTGTTACTTTCGGCTATGGGCTTTGTTTGCACCGTAATATGGTCGCTGTTTGGGTCGTTATTTCAAAAGTTTTTGCGAAACCATACCAAGGCGGCCAACCTTGGCATGAGCCTGCTTTTGGTATATTGTGCGGTAGCATTGTTTTTCTAACAAAACATTAGTCTTTATTAAAGAGGGAGCAAAGCAATCGCTTTGCTCCCTCGCTTGTTTTTAAAGTTCCAAAACAGCCTTTTGCCCCGCAAACTGTTGGCGTGCTTGCAAAAGGGGTTGCACTACCCGGGCCAAATAGTTTTGGGTTTGCTGCGGCGCGCAGCCCACATAGCGGGCAGGCTCCAGCGCTGCTTGCAGCTCGTCCAAAGTAAGGCCAAAGGCACTGTCGCCGGCTATGCGCTCCAGCAGGTCGCCAGGTTTGCCCTCCTGCTTAATTTGGGCCGCCGCCGCCAGCGAATGGGTGCGCAAACGCTCGTGCAGGGTTTGGCGGTCTCCGCCCTTTTTCACAGCGGCCATTAAAATATTTTCGGTAGCCATGAAGGGCAGCTCGGTGGACACTCGACGGGCAATCATTTCAGGGTAAACCACCAGCCCGTCGCAAACATTCAGCATAAGGTTGAGAATTGCATCGGTGGCCAAAAAGGCTTCGGCAACGGCAATGCGGCGGTTGGCGGAATCATCCAACGTACGCTCAAACCACTGGGTGGCGGCGGTAATGGCCGGGTTCAGGCTATCCACCAGCACATAGCGGCAAAGGGCGGTAATGCGCTCGCTACGCATAGGGTTGCGCTTATAGGGCATGGCAGAAGAACCCACCTGCTCAGCTTCAAAGGGTTCTTCTATTTCTTTAAAGCCCTGTAGCAACCGAAGGTCGTTGGAAAATTTCGAGCAGCTCTGCGCAATGCCTGAAAGTGCTGCCAGCACCTGTGCATCCACCTTGCGGGAATAGGTCTGGCCCGAAACAGGCACCGTTTGGGTAAAGCCCATATCCTCGGCAATAAGCGCTTCCAGCTGTTCTATTTTGGCCATATCGCCTTCAAACAGCTCTAAAAAGCTGGCCTGCGTGCCGGTGGTGCCCTTAGAGCCCAGCAGCTTTAGGTTTTCCAAACGATACTCTATTTCTTCTAAATCGATTATAAGGTCGTTGAGCCACAGGGTGGCGCGCTTGCCTACCGTGGTAAGCTGTGCCGGCTGCAGATGGGTATAGCCCAGGGTGGGCATGTCCGCATAGTACTGGGCAAAGCGGGCCAGCAGCGCGATGATGCTTACCAGCTTAGCACGCAGCAGCTCCAGCGCCCCACGCATAACGATAATATCGGTGTTATCCCCCACATAGCAGCTGGTTGCCCCCAGGTGAAT
>CAYYOY010000073.1:0-8057 GCA_964473265.1 uncultured Oscillospiraceae bacterium | reverse complement strand
TGCTTTCCAGCACCACGTCGGCCGAGGGGGAAAAAGTGGCAATCTGCCGGTATTAGCCCTGCTGGGTTTCGGCAAATTCGTGCTTTTCCAGCGGCAGCAGCTTAATAATTTCGGGTTGGGTTTTTACCGAGGTGAGCATGCGGGTGTATACAATATACACCTCGTCCAGGTGGCCCTTGGTAAAAAGGCGCAGCACGCTTTCGGCAATCATATCGGCCTTGCGGGTGGTAGGGTTTTGGATGACGTATAAAAATTCACCGTCAAAGCTAAGGCCCTTTTTATTAAAATATTTACGCCCCTTGGCCCCCACCAAAAACACCACGGCGTTTTCTTCGCTTGTAATTTCTTGTTCCGCAAACTGCACCACATTGTGGTTGTAGGCACCGCATAGGCCTTTATCGCCCGAAATTACAATATAGCCGCGGGTTTTCTGCTGCTTTTTGGGGTGGGTGTCAAAGTAGGCGTGCCGGATATCGGGTGCGTGGTCGAGTATACTGGCAATGGTAGTTTGCAAACGGCTGAAATATGGTTCGGTTTGCTCCAGCTGCTTTTTGGCCCGTTTGAGCTTAGAGGAGGAAATAAGGTACATAGCATTGGTAATTTTCATGGTTTCCTGCACGCTTTTCATGCGGGTGCGAATTTCCCTTAACGCTGCCATGTGTTCACCTTCTTAAATTCGGCTATCATGGCTTCTATTTCGGCCTGCAGCTCGGGCGAAACCACCTTTTCGTTGTCAATTGCCTCGGGAATATGGCTGTAGCTTTGCCGGGCGTAGCTCACCAGCTCTTGCACAAAGCTACGGACATGTTTAAGGGGAATATCGCTTAGGTGCTTGTGGGTAGCCGCAATAAGGGTAAGAATTTGCGCGTGCAGCGGCATGGGCTTGCCGGTGGGCTGTTTCAGCACCTCTACAAGAATTGTACCATAGTCCAGAATATCCTTGGTAGATCTATCAATATCCGCGCCAAACTGGGTGAAAACCTCCAGCTCGCGGTACTGCGCAAGGTCGATACGCAGCTTGCCGGAATATTTTTTCATAGCCTTGGTTTGGGCTGCGCCCCCCACACGCGAAACCGAAAGCCCCACATTTACCGCCGGGCGCACACCCGAAAAGAAAAGCTCGCTTTCCAAGCAAATTTGGCCGTCGGTAATAGAGATAACATTGGTGGGAATATAGGCCGAAATATCGCCCGCCAGCGTTTCTATAATAGGCAGCGCGGTAAGCGAGCCGCCTCCCAGCTCGGGCGAAAGCTTGGCCGCCCGTTCCAGCAGGCGCGAATGCAGGTAGAAAACATCCCCGGGGTAGGCTTCGCGCCCGGGTGGGCGTTTTAGCAGCAGCGATATAGCACGGTAGGCCGCCGCATGCTTGCTAAGGTCGTCGTATACAATTAGGGCATCCTGCCCCTTGTGCATAAAATATTCGGCAATGGCGGTGCCGGCGTAGGGCGCAATATACTGCTGGGGGGCGCTATCGCTGGCGGTGGAAGCCACCACCACAGTGTATTCCAGTGCGCCATACTTTTCCAGCGTGGCCACCAGCCGCGAAACGGTAGAGGCCTTCTGCCCGATGGCAACATACACGCAAACTACCCCCTGCCCCTTTTGGGCCAGGATGGTATCAATAGCAATAGAGGTTTTGCCGGTTTGCCTGTCGCCTATAATTAGCTCGCGCTGGCCGCGGCCCACGGGTATCATGGCGTCTATGGCCAGTATGCCGGTTTGCAGCGGGGCAGAAATAGGCTGCCGCTCCACCACATAGGGGGCGGGGTTTTCCACCGGGCGGTATGCATCCACCGCAATGGGGCCCTTACCGTCCACCGGCTCGCCCAGCGCGTTTACTACGCGGCCCAATATGGCCTGCGAAACCCCCACACCTGCTGTTTTGCCGGTGCGGTAGGCCTTGCCACCCTCGGAAAGGGCTTCGGCGGCGTCCAGCACGATACAACTGATAGTCTTTTGCTCAATGTTCATTACAATGCCCTTGCTGCCACCTTCAAAGGCAACAATTTCGCCGTAGGCGGCATTTTCCAGCCCATAAATGGTGGCAATGCCGTCGCCGGTTTGCACAATGGTGCCATATTCGCGCACCTCGGGCTGCAGGGTGTAGCTTTGTATTTCTTCTTTTATTATAGAAATTATTTCGTTGGCTTTTAGTTCAGCCATATCTTCACCTTCTTTTCAGCCTTTCGCCTAAGCGAGCAAGGGCACCTTTCGCGCTACCGTCGTAGAGAAAGCCCTCTGCCTGCACCAAACAGCCGCCCAGCAACGAAGTATCTTTGCAAAGAGTAAGGGCCACCTCTTTGGCGCCATGCCTTTTTTGTATCATATCTTTTATTGCCTGCAGCTGGGCATCATCGGGCGCGTGGGCATAAAAAAGCTGCGCCTCCACCTGGCCGCTGCGCTTCTGCCACAGCCGGCGGTAGGCACTACAAATTTCTAAAACAGCGTCTGCCACACTGCGGGCGCACAAAAACTTAAGAAAGGCCGCGATATCGGGCGCAAAGGCTTTTTCTAGAATGGTATATTTATGCGCCAGAGGCACGGTAGGGTTGGCAAAAAAGGTGCGAATTTCTTCCTGCTCAAACACCTGCCCGCACTGTGCAAGCGCGGTAGGCTCCTGCCCCAGTTCCAACAGGGCGGCAGCGCAGGCCCGGGCAAACTGGCTCATTGCGCAGCACCCGCCTCTGTAATAAAGCGGTCCACCAATTTGCGGCTGGCGGCTTCATCCATGTTTTCGGCAACCTTCATGGCGGCAGCAACGGCAAAATCGGCCACTTCGCATCGCAGAGCCTCGGCGGCTCTGGCTTTTTCCTGCTCTAGGGCCTGTTCGGCGCTTTGTGCGGTGCGCATGGCTTCTTGCTTGGCCTGCTGCAAAATACGTTCCGCTTCGGCCCGGCCCTTTTCGCGGGCGTCGCGCAAAATTTCTGCCCGTTCGGTGTTCGCCTGCTCGAGTGCGGCAGTGTATTGCTGCTTTAGTGCTTCGGCCTCACGGTTGCCGGCCTCGGCCTGCTGCATTTGTTGGGCTATAAGCGCGGCGCGCTTTTGCATAATAGCCGTAACAGGCTTGAATAAAAAGCGCTTCATAAGCAGATATAGCACAAGAACATTGATAAATGTCCAGATAATATTCCAGTTGAGCTCCAGCATGTTTATCCCTCCTGATATTCGGGCGGCGTGGCCTGCCTATTTCAGGAAAAGGATAATGAGCACAGCCACAATAAAGCCGTAAATAGCAGTGGCTTCGGCCAGGGCGCAGCCCAGCAGAAACACCTTGTTAATTTCGCCGGCGGCTTCGGGCTGGCGGGCAATGGCGTCGGTGGCTCTGCCGGTGGCAATGCCTATACCAATGCCTGCGCCAATACCGGTGATAATTGCAATACCTGCTCCCAGTGCAACGAGTGACATACTTTTTTCCTCCAGATTTTTATTTGCTGCAATGCTTGATAATGACGCTACTCCACTGCTTCGCCTATAAACAAAGCCGTGAGGAATACAAAAATATAGGCCTGCAAAATGCCATCAAAAACATCGAAATACAGGCTGAAGGGAATGGGCACCAGCAGAGGCGCCGCCAGCTTAATAAGCTCCATAATGATAAACGCGCCCAAAATATTGCCAAACAGACGCATGCAAAGCGAAAGCGGGCGAATAAAAATTTCCAGCACGTTCATGGGTGCAATAAGCGGCATGGGCTCGGCCAGCTTTTTGAAAAAGCCCCCCACACCATGCCTGCGCAATGCTGCGTATTCCACCAGCACAATGCTCATAATGGCAAGGCCGGCGGTTACATTAAGATCTTTGGTGGGTGGGGTAAAGCCCAGAATGCCTATGATATTGGCACACACCAAATAAATGCCCACCGTGCCCAAGTAGCAGGCGTAGCCCTGGCCGTGTGGGCCTAAAATTTTGCCCAGAAAACCATTGACAAAATCGACCGCCATTTCCAGGTAGAGCTGTAGGCCGGTGGGCTGCAGCTGCAGCCTGCGTGTGGCAAGCGCGCAAAAACCAACCACAGCGGCTATTATCACCCATGTGATAACTACCGACTGCGGCACAGGTATGCCCCCAAAGAGGGGTATGATAAAGCTTATTTTACTTTGCAGCTGGGCAGAAAGCTCTGCTGAAAATTCCTCCACCGAACCACCACTTTTTAGGGGATTTTACTTCTAGTATTTTACAGAACAATCTTATTGTAATTTATATAAAATGTCAAGATTTTTAAACTTATTAGCACCATTTATTCTGTTTGCAGCGCTTGTGTTTTGGCCCATTCATAAAAAACTTTTATTCCAAAATGCATATCTTTTGCTATATTCGGGTAAAATGCTTTGCGTTTTTTGTATGCGAAAATTGTAGAATAGGCGCAGCGGATATGCAAACACTAATATTGCGTTTGGAGGTGTTTTTTTGGAAAATTCCAAAAGCTTTATACAAGAAATGCACGAAGAAGAAGGCCTGCACAAAATTGAAAAGTTGCAGCAAAAAATTGATGTAACCAAATTTAATATCGAGGTGTCGCAAGATATTATTGCTCAAACGCCTTATGACGCCGAAAGCAACCGACTGCAGGAAAAAAACATTCAACGCCGGCACGCCATTGGTTCACTGGAAAAGCAAATTCGAGATTTAAAGCAGACCATGGAAAAGCGAAGCGAGGAGATGCCTACATGAATACACTACATCTACAGGTTTTGGGAATTGCCAACACCGAGATGAAAACCTCGCTAAAAAACGCGCTGGATAAAATTGAAGGCGTACAAGCGGTAGGTATTAGCCTGCCCACCGGAAGGGTGGAAGTAGAATACAACCCCCCGGCCGACGAAACACAAATTAAAAGCTGTATTTGTGATACAGGCTTTCATTTATCTTAACCTTGAGGAGGAATGTATTGTGACCACCCCTAACCCCGATAACAGAGCTGACAACGCCGGTAGAATTCACCGCAATATTGAGGCCACACGCCACAACATGGAACTCGCCGACGAAATTATTGCTACCACATCCGACGAAAAAGCCAAGCGTGACCTGCAAGCAAAAAACGAGCGCCGCGCCGAAGCAATTCCCGCAATGGAAAGCGAAATGCGCGATGAAATTCGGCATCAGCAGCAACAAAAGCATTAGTTGCTTAATTCGCTTCATAACTCTGCTGCGTGGGGCAGAAATGCCCCATGTGCCACCACCAAATAAGTGCTTAAATAATGCACATCTTTGGGGTGCCAGTGCCAGCAAGCAAAGAGCGGCTGCTTTAATTATATCCCCTTATTCTTGCAAAGCGAAAGCCACGGAATGGTTGTCTTCCGTGGCTTTTAATTTAGTTTTTAATTGTTTGACGCATTTCACATTGCTTATGAAAAACATATTCGGCAATCTGGTCCAACTGGCTGTTTGTCATATTTCTAAATTTTAAGCCGTAGGCGTTGGTATCTGTGTTGCCCTTGACAGCCCGCATCACCCTGCAGGTAACTTGAAATTGGCAGTTAAGAATGGTAAATTCTAACCCTACATGTTCTCCTGGTATAAGCGTTTGCTGGGTTAAAATGAGCAGCCCGCCTACGCTGATATCGGAGATGATGACAGGAATGGGCTGCTGGCGTTGATAAAGCGTAGTTTCTATATGAACAGGTACACGGACGAATTCACGCTCGTTGCGGGCTTTGACCAGTGTAGCATTAAAAAGCTTAAGCTGTTCCGGGGTAGAAACATATACCTTTGCCACCAGCACCTGCAAGCCCGAGGGTGTAGTAAGGGTAATTTTAACGATATCGTTGGTGCGAACACGTATAGGTGTTTGGCCGTTGTTGGCTATTATCAATTGTTCTTCATCAATATGCTCCACGGTGCCTACGCCTAACAGGGCATTGTTCATGGCGGCTATCTCACATTTACAGCCTTCCAGCTCTTTTCCGAGCACCAGGTTTTTATGGTTACAAAAATCAAAAAAGGTAAGATCATCCTTCGCTATATGGTTATTCAGCCAACTGGCCCCAAAATCGAGCACCGTCTGCGCAGGGTTCTCGATGGTATTTTCTTTTAACTGCTGTTTCACCTGTTCCAGTTGAAATTTGAGGGTGTTATGAATGTTGATATGATAATCTAAAAGGGGGTAACGTTTCTCTTGCATCCACTTTTCTTCCAAGCCGAAATGCGCTATGGCATAGTTGAGCAGATTATCGACAAAATCGATTATGTCGTGAATTTCTACGCCCTTTTCTGCACGAAAGGAAAAGAGGTTGATTAATTCAAATAGTTCTTTGTGTTGAAGATCAATTTGCTCAATACCAGTTTCAAAATCTTCCGACCAAACGCGTATAAACATCTGTCGCCCTCCTATTCCATTTAGAGTATAGCATGTTATGAAAAGAAAATGTACCACTTTTTTGTTGCATGGTTCAAATTTGCAGCAAAGTAGCGGTAAGATGTTCATCTTACCGCTACTTTCTAATTGATTTTGTTAAATTTTGTAACTATCGATAAGCCGTTTTAGCACATGTGCAAGGTTGGAAAGCTCTTCGCTGAAGGCAGTGCTTTCGTTGGCAGTAGCGGTATTACTCTGCACAACATTTGAAATTTGCCCCACATTATTTGTAATGCGGGAAATGGAAGCGGCTTGTTGTTCGCTTTCGTTTGCAATTTCGCCAATAAGGCTAACTGCATCGTTTTCGGCCTCCACGGTTTCGCGCAGTGAGTTTGCAGCGGCGTCTACAATATGCACGCCGTTTTCTACTGCTTCAATAGTGCCTTCAATAAGTTGGGTGGTGTTTTGGGCCGCCTCGGCAGATTTACCTGCCAAATTGCGCACCTCGTCTGCCACTACGGCAAAGCCCTTGCCGGCGGCTCCGGCCCGGGCGGCCTCTACCGCTGCATTCAAAGCAAGAATGTTGGTCTGGAAGGCAATATCCTCAATGGTTTTAATAATGTTTTTAATCTGGCTAGATTTTAGGCTAATATCGTTCATGGCGTCGATCATTTCGCTCATGTATTGGTTGCTCTGTTCCACCTGCTTGCCTACGGTAATTGCCTTATTGCTGGCGTTTTGGGCATTTCTGGCGTTGTGGTTTACCTGCTCTTCAATCTCGTGAATAGAGGCTTCTAGGCTTTCCAGCGCCTGTGCCTGCTGCAGAACGCCGTCGTTAATGAGTTGTGCGCTGGCGTAGGATTGATCGGAACCGTTAAGAATTTGAGCAGCCAGTTGGGCAATGTTGCTAATCATCTCACGGTTTTTGCGAATCATTTCAGAAAGCTTGTAGCCAAGTAAATCCTTATCAGAACGCACCTTTACCTGCGTGGTCAAATCGCCGTTGGCTACATCCTGCACTATGTACTGCCATTCCTGCATGAGCTCTACCAGGCCGGCAACCGAATGCAGCGTTTGGCCCACTTCATCGTCGGAAACCATAGAGGTGTCAATGCGAATAGCAAGGTTGCCGGTGGTGACAATATCGTTGGTAGTGGTGTTCAGATAGTGCAGCGGTTTGAGCAGGCGTTTAATACTCTTTTTGGTAGCCACGTTTACAAACACAATGCTAATGATAAGCATTACCAGCGCTATAATGGAACCGGTTATTGCCGAGGCGTAAATTTCCGTTATGGGTATAACAGAAACCACAACCCAGGTACTGCTATTTTGGCTTACCGCAATGGGCACCAGGGTGTTGAGCACCTGCTTTTTAAGCAGTGCATGCATAGTGGTAACCGAGGCGGGTGTATTGGTCGCATATACTTCCTCTACTGTGGCCAGCATTTTTGCATCCATCACATCGGCCGCCGGAACGCCTTCCAATTGTTCATAGGGCGCATAGGCAAAGGTTTTATCCGGTGCCAGCATAAGGATAGAGCCGGTTTTATAGATTTGTTTCTGCTCTACAAAATGTGTAAGGGTTTCAATGGGAACATCAATTCCCACCATGCCCAGAAAACGTCCAGCTTCATCGGTTATGGGTGCCACGCAAGTGGTGATAAGAATTTTTTCGTTTCCTACCTCATACCAGTAGGGCGCAGTAACATAGTCTTTTTTTGTTTGCTTGGGAATGGAATACCACGAGCCATCTGGACCAGGG
>CAYYOY010000072.1:0-8084 GCA_964473265.1 uncultured Oscillospiraceae bacterium | reverse complement strand
CTTTCACGGTGGTGCAGCCGGTGCAGCGAGTGGGCGACCTTGAACGTATTACACAAGCCATGTGCGAGGTTGCCGCGCAGGCGCGCAGCAAAAACATGAGCAAAGAAGAATATTTGCAACTGGCAGCCAAAGCCTACGATAGCCTGGCGCAGAGCGGCGAATTGCTGCCGAAAAATGGACTTTAAAATGTAGAGCAAACAGCAACGCTTAGCGAAAGAAGGAGCTTTGATATGCAAGCCGATTTTATTATTTTAATGGGGACGCTTATGCTGCTTACTGCGGTAACGGCGGTTACGCCGTATCTTACACGCAAAAGCGAAGCCTTCGGGGTTTCAATTCCCGAAAGCGAACAAAAGCATTCTGCGCTGGTAGCGGAACGCAGGGCGCACGTGCTGCGCATGCTGGTGGTGGGGTTGCTGGCTATGGGCATTAGCCTGCTGGGCAGCACCCTTTGGCAGGATACAGTTGCCACGCCGCTGGTGGGAACGCTGCTTATAGTGGTGGCAAGCTTTTTTAGCTTTTACCGTGGGCATGTACGTATGAAGGCGCTAAAGGCCAAAGAAAACTGGGCTGCCCGCGTGGAAACACGCTTGATTGTAAGCCTTTCGAACGAGGACGAAAATTTACCCTCGCCACTGTGGCAAATGATTATGCCGCTTATTGTGGTAACAACAGCCATAATTACTGTAAACGCCTACCCCGGCCTGCCCGAAAGCATCGCAACCCATTTCAATTTTTGGGGCAATGCCGATGCGTTCGCGCCCAAAAGCTTTGGCACAGCTTTTCTTTTAGTGTTTACACAGGTGGGGCTTACTGTCCTGTTTAGCTTTATTCAATATATGATCAAGCACAGCCGAGCCAACATAGACCCCGCCGACCAGGAAAACAGCCTGCGGCAGGCCCGTGCCTTCCGCCGTGGGTGGAGCATCTACACCCTGGTGCTGGGTAGCCTAATGGTGTTGCAAATGGGAATTTTACAGCTCTTTACGCTAGGCATTCTTACATGGAAAGGCATTTTCCCCATTTCCTTCGGCGTAATTATGGGCAGTGCGCTGGGCGCTGTGTATCTTTCGGTTAAGCTGGGGCAGGGTGGCAGCCGGCTGGGTGCCAAAAAGCCTTCCACCACCATTAGCATGCGGGACGACGATAAATACTGGAAGCTGGGTATGTTTTATTTTAACCCAGATGACCCCGCTCTATTTGTGGAAAAACGCTTTGGCTTGGGTTGGACCAGCAACTTTGCCCGCCCCATGACCTATGTGTATATTGGCATACTGGTGCTGGCAATTGTGGGGCTTATTGCACTGGTGCTGTAGAAAAACTTTTGATACCCGAGAAATACCCGAGGAAAAACTACGGGGCGGCCAGCGGCCGCCCCGTTTGTTGCATAGTGCATGTTTTTAATATTTGTCGTAACCGCTATCGAAAGCCTCGGGCAGGAACCGATTGCTATTTATTACCGGGGCAGGAGCGCTATGGCCACCACCACTGGCACGCAGATGGAAGCGGGCAACCAATTCGCGCAATAGGTTGGCCTGGCCCGAAAGCTGTTCGCTGGCGGCGGCACTTTCTTCGCTGGTGGCAGAATTGGTTTGCACCACGGCAGAAATTTGCTCTACGCCCAGGTTAATTTGAGAAATAGAGGCCGATTGTTCTTCCGAGGCCTTGGATATTCTATGCACAAGCTGGGTAATTTCCTTGGCACCGGTTACTACTTCTTCCAGCGAATGTGCGGTTTCGTCGGCAATGGCTGTACCGTCTTGCACCGAGCGCACAGAATTTTCAATAAGCCGGGTGGTTTGCTTGGCCGCTTCTGCACTCTTGCTGGCAAGGTTGCGCACTTCGTCGGCCACCACGGCAAAGCCCTTGCCGGCCGCGCCGGCACGAGCAGCTTCCACTGCCGCGTTAAGGGCAAGGATATTGGTTTGGAAGGCGATATCGTCTATGGTTTTAATAATCTTACCAATTTCGTTGGAAGATTCGTTTATGCTGCTCATGGCGGTAATCATGCTTTGCATTTGCTGGTTGCTACGGGAAATATTTTCGCCCACCGAGCCCGACATAGTGTTGGCAGTGCGGGCATTTTCAGCATTTTGGCGAACCTGCTCGGCAATTTCATTAATAGAAGCCGAAAGCTGCTGCACCGAGCTTGCCTGTTCGGTTGCGCCCTGCGCCAGCGCCTGCGCGCCGCCCGAAACTTGGTCCGACCCGCTGGAAACCTGGTTGGCCGCTACGGCAATTTGCTCCAGTGTATCGTTGAGCGATTGTATAATGGTCTGCAGGCTGGTGGTGATAACGGAAAAATCGCCCTTGTAAAGCGAAGCGTCCGATTGTACATCCAAATTGCCCTTGGACATTTCCACCAGCACGTTGGTTTCATCGCGGATAATATCACTAAGGTTATCTACCAGTGTTTTAGAAGAAAGGGCAAGCGCGCCAATTTCGTCCTTATTGTCAATATCGGGGAAGGGTGTTTTAAGGTCACCAGTGGCGAGCTCGTCTAACCGCCGGGCAATGCTGCCGATGGGTACAGTAATGCTGCGGGTGATATAAATGCTAATGAGCACAATGAAGGCGCCACTGGCTGCCGCCAGCCCAACTAAGAACCAGATAGTGCCCATAGACGATTTGTTAGAATTGGTAACGTAATCTTTAGCCGTTGTTTCGGCAAGGTCGCCAATTTGTCCGGCAATATCTATAATTTTATTAAGCTCCGGCGAATATTGTGTATCAAAAACCCGCAGAGCTTCAACGTTTTGGTTAAGGCCGGCCAAGCGCAGCACCTCCTCACGGTAGGGCTTTGCATTGTGGGCAATGTCAATGGCCTGCTGTACCAATTGTTCATTCTCGGGGAAGGCTTTTAAAAGATCTTCCAGGTGTTGATTAAAGGTTTCGGCCCAGGTGTTGGCCTCGGCCACGGCGCTGGCAGTACGCGTGGGGTCATCTACTGCGAAAGCTTCATATATTTTAGCCTGCATCAGGCGGATATCGCGCCGGGCCTCCCAGCTTAACACCGCAGCGTTATGGGCGTTATCGTAAAATTCGGTAAGGGTGCGGGTAACACGCAGTGAGCTCAGAATGGATAGCGCGGTTGAAACAATGAACAAAACCAGCACAATAGAAAATGCCAAAAGCATCCTTGAGCCAACCTTCATATTCTTTAGCATGGTATTTCCTCCTTTGATGTAAAGCTTCCTGCTGCCCCAGCCGGTTTGCAGCAGCGCCATTTCAGTTAGTTTTTACTACTTTAGTGGGTCTATAACTAATATATAAAATATATATCTAAATAAACGATAAAATTTAGTTAAAGATTGCCGTAAGCGGGACAAGGCCAATAATACATGCTATAGTATACCCCCGGCACACAAAGCGTGTCAAATGTTTTTGAGTAAGAATGCAAAAAAACGTGCCAAAACTATCGTTAGTAGATAAAAAGAATGTTATCTTGCAGAGGCTGTAAATTTGCACACCGGCAAAAACAAACTTGAATTTTGTATGCTTTTCCCTAAATTTGCAGTATTGATTGACAAATGACACAGCAAATTGTATGCTTCAAACAGAATAGGGCACAGCAAAAAGGCCGCACTGCGGCAGAATGAGAGGCAGAGAGTATGAAGTATCGCAAATTGGGGAAAAGCAAGCTGGAGGTTTCTGTAATTGGCCATGGCTGCTGGGCACTGGGTAACGATTATTTTGGCGAGGTAGACGAAAAGCGGGCCATTGCGGCTATTCATGCCTCGCTGGATGCCGGCGTAAACCTGATAGATACAGCACCGGCGTACGGGCAAAATTTTGAATCGGAGCTGACGGTGGGCAAGGCTATAGCCGGACGGCGCGACGTGGTTATACTTGCCACCAAATGCGGTGTGCACCGTATTCATGGCGGCTATGTAAGATGTTTGGACCCTGATATTATTCGCTGCGAAATAGAAGGTTCGCTCAAGCGCTTGGGCACCGATTACATAGACCTTTACCAGATACACTGGCCCGATTACAACAACGGCATTGAAGGTGCCCTGCATGAGCTGGTAAAGCTGAAGCAGGAAGGTAAGATTCGCGAAATAGGGGTTTCCAATTTTTCTACCGACCAAATGCAAACGGGTATTGATATAGCCGATATTGTAAGCGCCCAGCCACCCCTAAGCATGCTGGACCGCGGCAGCCTGGAAAACGGCATTATTCCCTTTTGTGCCGACCACAACATAGGTGTGCTTTCCTATGGTTCGCTGGGCGGGGGAATTCTTTCGGGCAATATGAAGAAACCCGAAATAGGGGGCAAGGAGCACAGGGGGGCTTTTTACGGCTACTACGATGAACCCATGTGGAGCAAATGCCAAGAGTTGCTGGGTGTGCTGCGGGGCATTGCCGAGGGGCACAGTGCCACAGTGGCCGAAGTTTCTATCAACTGGGCGCTGGCACAGCGCGGTGTAAGCTGCGCACTGGTGGGTTCCTCCAAGCCCGAAACGGCTGCCGCTAACGCCAAAGCTGCGAATTGGGAACTTACACCCGACGAGCTGGCTACCATTGAAAGCAACTATAGCCGTATACTGGGCTAGGCCTTTGCAAGGTGGTGGTTTTACCCGCCCGCAGCGCCGGCAAATTCTGCATAAAAAGCGATGGGAAATTCCGGGTGGGGAATTTCCCATCGCTTTTTATCGCCGCCTGCGGCGGCAGGGGGGCATGAGAATACCCCGTGGGCTTTCTCATGCCCCCTGCGCAGAATTTGCCGGCGCTGTGGGCGGCTGTAGGCGGGTAAGGCAGGCAACATAAAGCTGCTACTGGGAATGTATTTTTTGGTAAACTTGGCACAAGCTAACAGTGCAGGCCCTGCAGCAAGCCTGCTGCACATAGGCAGATGTCTGCAAAAATAAAGGAGGCACAAAAAAATGGATAAGAACAGAGCCAACAACGCCATTCGTTGCACCGTAACCTCGTGCGATAACCACTGCGCCAACCAAGATTACTGCGCACTTGACAGCATTACCGTGGGCACACACGAACAAAACCCCACACAGCAGCAGTGCACCGATTGCGAATCTTTCGTTGCAAAGAAGTAGTATCCACACTCCAAACATGAAAAAACCGGGGCAGTGCATCGAAGCCTTTCGATGCACTGCCCCGGTTTTATACGCCTTAGAAGCAATTACTGTGCCTTTACAATAATATCAATGAGTTTGGGCAGCTGGGTATCCATGTTTTCATCCGAAAACTGGCAGGTGCCCACCTGGGGATGGCCGCCGCCGTTAAATTGCAGCATAAGTTCGCCTACATTAATGGAAGAGGTACGGTTGAGCACACTGTGGCCCACTGCCGCCGAACAGCCCTTGCCGCCCTTGCCCGGCACAATCCACACAGAAATGTTCTGCTGCGGGAAAAGGCTGTAAATAAGAAAACGATTGCCGGTGTAAATAGGGTCTACGCCGCGTAGGTCGGTAATAATGGCCTTGCCCTCGGTGCGGGAATGGTCGAGCAGCATTTTCTTAAACAGCTCGCCCTGTTCCATATACACCTCAATGCGTTCCACTACATCGGGCAGCGATAAAATATCGTCAATTTCCTTCGTGCGGCACCACTCTATCATGCGCTCCATTAACTGGTAGTTGCTTATGGTAAAGTTGCGCACACGGCCCAAGCCGGTGCGGGGGTCCATAATAAAGCCCAGCAGCACCCAGCCGGTGGGGTGCAAAATTTCTTCGGCAGAAAGCTGGGCGCTGTCTACTTTATCTACAGCCGCCAGCAGCTGCCCAAAATGGGGGAAGCGCTCGGCCCCACCATAATAATCGTAAATAATATGTGCGGCGCTGGGGGCAGGGCGAGAAGCACCCTTAAAGTTCATGGGGTAGGCACCGCGTTCGGCTTCGCTTACATGGTGGTCGAACCACAGGCCACAGCCCTCTACATAGGGAACATTGGCCAGCACATCGTCTTGGGTTACGGGCACAAGACCATCTTGCAAATCCTTGGGGTGTACAAAGGTCCAGTTGTCTATTATACCGGCTTCTACAAGAAATACGGCGCAGGCCAGGCCGTCAAAATCGGAACGGGTAATCAGGCGCATGGTTGTCACTCCTTTGTTTGGTCTGTGGCTTATACTTGCTTTAGTGTAGCACACTTGCAGCCGGGTGGCAAGCGCGAAAAAACAAAAAACAAAGTGCTGGTTTGCAAGCTCCACAAGCAAAAAAGGCAAGAAGACATAGTGCCTTCTTGCCTTATGGTATAGTGCCAATTTTTTCATTAGGTGGTGTAGCGCCGCATTGCAGGCAGCAACCCGGCTACCACCCACCAAACCAGTAGGTAGCCCGCAAGCCATACCCAGCCCAGCAGCTGCATAGAGAGCATAAAGCTCATAAAGCTTACCAGCGCAAAACCCAGCACCATACCTACCAGCTGTAATAGAGTTGCCAGCACAATAGCGCTGCGGCAGGCCTTGGCAGCCTGTATGCAGGCCAGCAGGCTGCGTGCGTTTGGTGCTGCACACCCGGCAAAGGCCTTGGCCTGTGGCTTGCTGGCCGCAAGACGGTCCAGCTGGGTGTGCAACTTGGCGGGCAGTATACGCACCAGGTCGGTGGGGAAGCCAAATACTTCCTCCAGCATGGCGGGGGTAATATTGGCATCGGTGCAGTGCAGCAATAGGGTGGTGTCGTTGTGGGCCAGCGTTTCCAAGAGGTGGTTGGCCTGTGGTGTAGCTTGGTAAGAGAGCAGGTATACCGCCGTAAGCACGCCGGAATTAGAAAGGTAAAGCAACTGGCGGCCATCCTGCCCCAGGCGTGCTTCATAGTCCTGCGCCGGCAGGGGAATTTCGTGCTGGCGCATAAGCTCGCGGTTGCCAATAAGCACCCGCTTGCCGTCCACCCAAGCCGAAAGGCCCATGTTATCTTCATACACCGTGCTGTCAATTTCGCGCAGCAGCTCGGTGCGGCCTTCTATCATCTCGCTAAAAATGGGGGCAAGCGGTGAACGGCTGGAACAGATGACGCTGGCGGCATCTAAAATGGCTTGGTCAATGCGGTTTTCTTCCAGCACCTTAATGCCCTGTAGGCGAATGCTGCCTGCGGGGAAAAGGTCGGTAGCCGAAAGAATGGCGGCGTTGTTTTCAGCCAGGCGCTCTATACCGGCATAGCCCGAAATAAAGCAGCTCTCGGCCCCCAGCGCGCGCGACATACGCAGCTGTGGCAGCCCTGCCGCAAAGGTGGCTGAAAGTGGGGCGGTAATGCAGATAGCCGCAGTAAACACCGTAAGCGAAACAAACAGGTTAGAGTTAAAGTAGTAGGAGATTGCCCCAGCCAGCAACGCCGAAACCAGGCAAACCGGCGAAAGCACCCTGAAAAAGCTCTCGGCGTAATCTTCGGAATACGAAAGCTCCAGGAAGTTTGAAAGAAACCCGGCCGAAGCGGCATAGCACACCCGCGGGGCATCGATAGGCAGGGTGCGGGTAAGCTCGCGGGCCAGCTCGCGGCTGCCTACGGTGAGCACGGCGGCAGGCTGGCCTTTGCGCGTAAGGCAGGCAAAGTTGGCTTCAATGCGCCGTATTACAGTAAGCTTGCCTAGGTTGTTGAATAGAAGTATCAGCGCTGCCAGCGGCAGGTAAAGATGTACCGAGGGGCTTTGGTAGGCTTCGGGCACCACCACAAGTGTTGCCGCTTGTATTACGCAGGCCAGCACCGCCAGCGTGCAGGGGGTGTCGTTATCCGGCTTGAAGGTGCACAACGAAATGAGCCCACCGCCTATGGTGTTGGCGCTGAAAAGCGCCGTAAGTATCAGCAGGCCCAGGCTTACGCCAAAGAACACCGCGGGGTTGCGCTCGGGCTGCATAAAGGTAAACAGCGGCAGCGGGTTATAATAGGAAAAGTTAAGATAAGCCAACAGCAGCAGGCTTACCAGGCTGGCAACGCTGCGCAGCACCAAAAAGCGGTGGGTGGCAGAAAGGTCTTCGGCTATTACGCGGGCGTCGGCTGGGGTGGTATATTCCAAAGGCTCTTCGCCCGAAAGCGCATAGGGTTCATCTTCCATAGAAAAATGTTCGCTGCCGGGGGCAGTATATTGGGCATGGGCAGCGGGTGGCAGGGGAATATCAAACCGGGTAG
>CAYYOY010000071.1:0-8160 GCA_964473265.1 uncultured Oscillospiraceae bacterium | reverse complement strand
GGCGAATTGCGCATACAGGGGGAGGGAAATTCCACAGGGGAATTTCCCTCCCCCTGTATGCGCAATTCGCCCACCGGCCGTAAGGCACAAGGCAAAGCATTCCTACTTAAAAAAACTGCGTAAAAAGCGGCAGACTTCCTCGGCTTTTTGTGCATAGTCTTCACCCGGGGTGTGAAACAGCTCGGCGGTAAACACACCCACGCCCTGGCGCTTTAGCTCTCCCACACAGACCGGAAAGTTGACATGCCCTTTGCCATAGTGGGTATAGCGGTATTCCCCTGGAATGCTATCCTTCAGGTGCACTGCAGCCAAATGGCCCTGGCCGCTGGCAAGGTCTGCCACGGCACGGCCGGCATCGCCCTCCATGGCGTTGGTGGTGTTGGCAATATCGCCATATACCTGGAAGAAGGGCGAATTCACCTGTAGTACACAGTCCGCTGCCTTTTTTACAGTATCCATAAAAGGCATCTCCGCATTTTCAATTGCCAGCACCACGCCGCTTGCTGCGGCAATGGCTGCTGCTTTTTTTACATTTTCAGCAAAGCGGGCGGTTGTTTGGGGGGTGGAAGGTGTGGAATATACGTCATACCCGTTCATAAGTATAATGCGCGAGCCAATATCGCAGGCCAGCTCCACCGCCTTGTGCATCATGGTAAGAGCACGGGCGTTTTCTGCGTCGTCTAGTAGCCCAAGAGGGCAACTGCGCAGTAGGCTGAGCGATAAAGTGGTGCAGGCTATACCTTCACGTTGCATATCGGCCACCAGGGCGCGGCGCTCTGCGGTTGTCCATTCCAGGCGGGCGGCGCGCTCGGGGTTAAGGTCTACGCACAGCTCTACAAAATCGTAACCGGTTTGCTTGGCAACCCGCAGCTTTTCGGGCAGGGGAAGGGTGTCGGGCATGGCTTTTTCGTAAAGCCCTAGGGTGTAGTTGTACATGGCACTTCCTCGCTTTGCTTAGATGTTCACAATTGGGGGAATGTTACGCCTGTGTGGCGGCAAACACAAAGTAGCTGGTAACGCCTTCTGCAAAGGCGGGGTGGCTCATGGGCAGCGAAAGTAGCTTATCGGAACTGCTATGTTCCAGCATTTCTATGCTTTCATTCCCTTGCAGGCGCAAATATTCCAGCAGCACTGTCATGGCCTCGGGGGAATCGAGATAGCCGTCATCCATTTCGGCCAGTGCGGCGGTATCAAACCGGCGAACCGCCTCCAGCGTAACGGTGTCGTTGGCTTCGGCCTGCTGGGGGGTTAAATAGTGCGAAAAATCTATAGAAGCCACCACCAGTAGCCGGCGGTTTTGGCTGTATGCGTGCAGCTGTTTTGCCACCTGCCGCTGAATATCGGCCGAGGTGCCATTGGCCATAAGCAGGGTGGCCACCGGCAGGCCCGGCAGGTAGTGGGCAATGTAGGGTAGCAGGCTGGAGGCCGCATGGTCGGCTTGCAGTGCGGCATCGTCGGCCTTGGCGGCAATAATGCGGTCCTGCATAAAGCTGCGCACAAGCGGGCCCTCGCAGGCCACCGTGCCCAGCGCTGTTTGCCAGCCCGCTGTGGTGGTAAGCACCCTGCCGGTATTTTTATAGTGCGAGGTTGCCAATACAACCACGGCATCGTATTCCCCTGTGGCAGCGGTGGCAAATAGCGAGGCTATCAGCTTGCCGGCCAACAGGTGGTGGGGCACAACCGCAGCTGTAATTTGCCCCTGTATGGGGTACTGCACCGCCGAGGCAGTGTGCGCATTGAATTCCTGCTGCACATAAAAATTGGTGGCAAGCGGCTGCTGTGCTACCGGGCGCTGCGTGGCTGCCGGCGGGCGGGCCTGCTGCTGGGGCTGGCTGGCGGGTTGTGCATCAAGCCCCTGCGGGGGCGGCAGAAATCTGCCGCCCCACACCAGGGCCGCTGCCAGCAGCAGCGAAAGTAGCATTTTGGAGGTAGGTTTATTCACCAATTTCCACCTGCCCACGCTCGCTCATGCCCCACTGCATGCCGTCTATCAGGCTTACAAAAGCGCTATCCTGTACATAGCTGCCGGGGGCTACGCAACGGGCATAGTAAGTTACCGTGCGGTTTTGAACCTCTTCATACGCAGGAATAAAGCTTATCCGCTGGCCTTCCAGCCGGTTGATATAGTAGTCGTTTTCGCTCTGTTGGCTTATGGTAGAATATCGCATGCCGGTGGGCAGGCAATCGTTCACAACCACACCCAGTTTCTCCAGGCCGGAGGGCATGGTGTACTCCAAACGAATTTCTACCATATCGCCAACCTTAAACTGGCTCGAACCATTTACATTGCGGATGGTTTTGGTCATGGTAAAGGTTTGGTTATCGCGGTCCATAGCGTCGGCAGCGCTGCCTTTATAGTAGGCCTTTACGCCCACCTGGCCGCTTTCCAGCTTAAAGTTGGCTTGTTCCAGCTGGGGCTTGCTAAAATTAAGGAACACCATGCCCAGCTTGCTGAGCTCAACAGTATTAAGGCCGGCTTCTGTCTGGTAGCTGAAGGATGCCTTTTCTCCGCTGGCGGGGCGTGCATGCTTTACATAGACCACCTGCTCCAGCAGGTAAAGGTCGCGTTCGCTGCGGGTTATCACCAGGCAGCGGGCCAGTGCCTCGGCCTCGGGTGCGCCAATATAGGAGGCTATCATGCTGGCATAGCCGGTAAGATAAAGGTTTTGTTCCATATCGGCATTTTCCTCCACCTGCATGTAGGCAGTGGGGAAGCCTTGGGTATCGGCACCCGTTACAAGATGGGGGCGCACCAGATCATCAAACTGTTTTGCGGCACCGTCGTAATCACCAATAGCGGCCAGGGCTGCTGTAAGGCGCAGCTTATCGCTTAGCGAAAGGCCCTCGGGCTGGGCAAGCAGCTGCTGAATTTGCAGCAGCACCGGGCGCTTGTGGGCTGCCATGCCCAGCATAGCGGAGGAAACCTCTACCGCCGAAGCCTCGGCATTGCTTAGAATAGAGTTGAAGTAGCCTGCTGCTTCGTTGCCGAAGAAATATTCCGGAACGGTAGCTGCCACACGCGCAGAGAATTCTATATCGCTTTGGCCATAGGGCAGCAGCTGCGCCGAGCCCCAGTTACTTAATACATCGAGCAGGTCGTCGGTTACAGGGGGTGCGGCCTCGCCGCTTAAACGCGCCACATATTCCTGCGCAAAGCGAGCGGCAATGCGTTGGTCGGTGCGGCGGCCCATGCCGTAGCGCATGCTTTGCAGCAGCTGCGCTACCAAGCCATAGCTTTCATCGTAGAAGCCAAGCTGCACAGGGAAGCGTGTAACTTCTATTTTAGAAATTTCGTTAAAGGCCAGGTTGATAACAAGGTCGGCCTCCACGCCGCTTTTAACTACACGCAAGGGTTGTTCAATGCCATCATAGAGCTCGCCACTGGTGGCTTCCAGCGTAATGGTGTAGCTGCCGGGGGAAAGCGGCTTAAACTTCAGGTGGGTAAGGCTGCCTGCAGTGCTGCTAGCCGTTACGGTTTGGGTTTGGCCTGCGCCGCCGGCAATAGTGGCGGTGTATTCCACCGGGCTGGTGGTGTTTACGCCTGTGCCATAGCTGCGCAGCGAAAGCACCACATCTTCGTCGGTAAGGGCTATGGTGGGCATTACCGGCTGCACAAAGAAGGTGCCGGCGGTTACAATGTTTGCGGTGTTGGTGCCGGCCATAAGCTCGGGGGTAACTGCCTGGGCGGTAATGCGCCATTTGGTAAGGTTATCGGGCAGGGTGTAGCTAACCTTGGCCTTGCCGTTGCTATCGGTGGTAAGGTCAATAAACAGGGCGGTGTCTTTAAATGTGGCACGAATGCCGCCGTCGCCCCCGCCGCCTTTTTCGCCGCCGCCCATGCCCAGGAAGTTGTGTTGAACGTAGCTTACAAAGGCTTCGGGCGAACGATAGAAGCGCGATTCATAAAGGCTGGACAAAATGTTGGCTTGGTCTTCACCCATGGCGAAAATAGCCTCGTCTACAATGCTTACCGAAACAGCGGCCCGCGCTGCCGGCTTGCCGGTGGCCCTTTCGGTTACGGTAACCTCTAGGTTGGCTTGTTCACCATGTTTGTAGCTCTCTTTATCGGGAGTAATTTGCAGCGATAATGCGCGGCTTTCAGGGTTGAACTGCAGCAGCGAGGCAGCTATGGGGTAAATGCGGCCTTCGGGGTCTAAATATGCGCCGCTTACTACAATGTTGGGGATGTTGCCGGCATCGTAGGCCATGGCAATCTTACCGCCCTCTACTACACGCACCTGTTTCAGGTCTGTTTGGTTGGTGACGAAAAGAATTTTTCCCTCTGCCTTAGGCCGGCCATTTTCCAGCAGCTCCAGCAAAACTGCTTCATTTTCTGTAAAGCTGTTTAGGGCCAACCAGTTATTCTCCGGCACGCCTGTTTTTTGCAGCGAATAGTTCTTGGTGCCATAGTAATTATAGTAATAATCCCAACCCAGCCATAGGGTTTCTTCGGTGTTGCGGCCCTTGCTATCCTTATAGGTAATCTCCAGGTAATAGCTGGCCTCCGCATCCGAAGCCGGCAGGTTTTCCAGCTTGACGGTACCGTCCGGGCCGGGGGTAACGGTGTAGCTGGTTACGGCATCGTCATGGCGGCGATAATCGTAAAGGGTAACCGTTCGCTTTTGCACATAGTCGTAATAGCTGCCGGTGCTTTCTTTGGTGTAGTACACTTTTTTAAGCACAGCGGCAATGGGGCTGGAATAGGGTTGGCCGCGCAGGGCATCGTTGTCGTAAACCTCTTCGGGCTTGGTAATACCGCTGGCATCTATGCGGCTCATTTGGAAGGTAACAGTGGTTTTATCACCGTTGGTTTCGCACTTGCTTTCCAGCATAACATCGCGGAAGAGCAGGGGAGGCGCAAGATAATCGCGGTAGTAGAAGTTTTCCGATTGCGCGCTACGCACAAATATATTCATAAAGTGCGGCCGCCAGACAGAAGGCCCTTGTGTAACCTGCAGCTGGAAGGAAACGCGGCCCTGTTCATCGGTGGTAGCTTTAATAAACTTTGCTTGGTTATTGTATTGGTCGGGGCTGTATTCCAGCTCAAGCGCTACACCGGCGGCCGGGGTGCCGTCGAAAAAGTGCACCGTGCCGGCAACCTCAATCGTGCCGGAAAGCGGCTCTGGATATACAGGCTTTGTGGGCTCAATATTAAACACATAGATTGGTTTCACATAGTCGGCAATGCTAATGCCTCGGTAGGCATAGGCAGGGGCGGGTTCTTTGCTGTCTACCAGCAGCAGCTGCGCCCAGCTACCGCCACGCCCGCCCAACTGCTCAAAGGAGATTTCGGCTGTAAAGCTTCCGTCTGCCTTTAGGGTTACAGGGGCGTGGTAGAGGCCGTCTAGGGTGACATACAACTGCTTGGGCATTTCGGTGCCGGCCTGGCGGGGCTGTATAAAGCCCCAGGCTTTTACGGTGTCGGTAGCCATGTAGTAGGGGCGGTCGGTATATAAATAGGTATAGTAAAGGTCTTGCGGGGTAAGCTCGTATTCTGGGGTTTTACGCAGAATATCGGCAAAACTGTTGGTGCCGTCGTTTATGCTCAGCAGCGCGTAGCGCTGGTTTTCATCGCCGGTTTCCAGGCTTTTGGTATCTAGGCGCAGCAGGCCTTCGGCATCGGTTTTACCCTCTACCTTAGCGCCGCCGTCTTCCACCCGCATGGTGGCGCCGGCTACCGCCTTTACACTTTCGGCATTGTTTAGCCAAATAAGGGCTTCGTTATCCAGCTGGCTGTAGTACAATGCCAGCGGGCTTATTTGCAACAGCTTATGGCTTTCCATCGTTTTACCGGTGTAGGGGCTGGTGCCCGATACCACAGCAAGGTACCAGCCGGGCTCCAGCGGTTCGGGCAGCAGTACATACCCGTTGGACCACCAGCTGCCTTCTGGGTAAACCAGTGTGCTTTCAAAGCGCATATGCTCGCTTAGGCCCTCGGTAGAAAACACCGGGCGGTCGTTAGAGCCAAAGGGGGTGTTCAGGCGGGCGGCCTCGCCAGCCACAGCCTTTTCATATTCGGCAAAGCTGGGGTAGCGGTAAACCACTGTGGTGAGCTCCAGCTTAGAGAATTCTTCCTTGTTTGCGTTCAGAGCAATAACGGGGGTATCGGTGGGCAGGAAGGTTTCCACCGTGGGGGCAGCGTTGGTTAAAACAAAGCGTTCGCGGGCTTCGTCGCCATCGGCCGCGGCAGTGCGGAAGGTAAAGGTTTGGTCTTCACCCATTTGGGTGCCGTCTTCCATTACCAGGCTACCGTCCACTGTAATAGTGAACACCGTGGAAACAGGCAGGCTTTCTGTAGGAATAAAGGTAAAGGTTTCGCCATATTTTTCCATAACCCCTTCTACTGCGGGCTCCATGCGGAATGCGGCCTCAAAATCGGCCAGGGTTACAGCGGTGGTGGAAAGGCGAATTTCTATGCCGCTGTTGGTGGGAACGTAATCAGATTTATGGCCCGGCAGGGTGGAGAGCACTCTAAGCACCGCCTTGGTTTGAAAGGCCCAGCTTTTTAGCACTGTACCATTGGGGTTTACCAAGGCAAGGTTTACAATTTGGTTTTCGTTAAATTCAGCCTCTGTGGTAAGCAGGTAGCTACCGCTGCCTTTTTTTTGGAGGTTGAATTCTGTATCGGGGCTTAGGCGCAGATACTGGCTGAGCACCTCGGCCTGAATATCTTCTTTACAGGTGATAACAAGACCGCTGGAAGTATCCATACCGGTGGCATCGCTTATAGTGGGCTGTACTGCCATGGCAGAAACGTCAATATTGGGCATGGCGGCCAGCGGCGGAGCTTTGGGCAGCGCAAGGTAAACCCCTATGCCAACCAATATGGCAAGGGCTATACCGGCGGCGGCATAAATAGGCTTGCGTTTCATGGGTGTGTTGCCTCCCTTTTGAATACCTGCGGCTTGGCTGCGCAGGTTTTGCTTGGTTTGGTCAATCAGCGCCTTGGAGGGCTTTATTTTGTCGAGATATGCGCGGAAGCGTTCCTGGTTATTCATCGCCAAAACCTCCCTCCAGATACGTCCGTAGCTTTAGGCGTGCACGATGCAGCCGCACTTTTACGCTGGAAAGGCTGCTGGTTGTCATTTGGGCTATTTCTTCAAGCTTGTAGCCCTCGTAGTAATGTAAGTAAATAACAGTGCGGTAGTCCTGCGGAAGGCTGCAAACCGCAAGCCAAACAGATGAAAACTCGGGCTGCGTGGCAGCCGGTTCCTCCAATATAGGCTGGGTTTTACGCCGCCAGCTGGAAAAGAGCAGCTTTTTGGTGCAGTTTATGGTTACGCGAATAAGCCATGCCTTAGCGTGTTCTTCGCTGGCAAAGCTGGGCTGTGCTTTCACCAGCCGCAGAAAAACCTCTTGAAAAACGTCTTCCGCGCCGAAGGCATCGCCCGTGCGCACCAATGCCAGACGGTAAACCATATCGCCGTAGCGGTCTATAAGCGCTTCGGCCCAAAGGCTATTCTGGCTGCTTACCACATCCATTCCCAAACCTCCTCTGTTCCTAATACCCACGAGTAGAGCAAAAGGTTACAACACCCAAACAGTATAGCACAATTTTTTTTACCGTACCATAATTACAAGGCGTTTGCAGCAATTTGGTTTGACTTTCTTGGTGCTTTGCGGTAAAATAATTGAGCCGCATTGCCTGGTGCATGGGCCGAGGTTTCTAAACATTAAGATTACTGTACGTTTAGCATTCCCAAAACTTGCCGCAACCGCTACTTTGCCCCCGTAGTTAAATGGATATAACAAACCCCTCCTAAGGGTTAGTTGTGAGTTCGATTCTCGCCGGGGGTGCCACCACGTCGCGGCACGGGCATTCCCGCTCGTTTTTCCGGCTTACGCTGCGCGTGCCGCCAAAAGCTCGCTTCTAGCCCGGCCGCTCCTTTTCCCCACAAGGCTTCGCCTTGCGGGGGCCCCACTTTTTTTGCACGGGCATTCCCGCTCGTTTTTCCGGCTTACGCTCCGCGTGCCGGCAAAAAGCTCGCTTCTAGCCCGGCCGCTCCTTTTCCCCTCAAGGCTTCGCCTTGCGGGGGCCCCACTTTTTTGCACGGGCATTCCCGCTCGTTTTTCCTCGGCAGTTTACTTTTTAAGTTTAATATCGGGGCGTAGCTCAGTTTGGTAGAGTGCTTGGTTTGGGAACGGGCACGAATTTTCACA
>CAYYOY010000070.1:0-8185 GCA_964473265.1 uncultured Oscillospiraceae bacterium | reverse complement strand
GCCGCCGCCCTGCAATGTGCGCCGCGCCAGCGGCACACGGCCGCGCCCGTTTGCCTACCCTAAGGCCTAGCCGAATTCGCCGCCCGCCGGGTGCTGTGGGCGGGCCGGTGTAGCATACCCTCCACACCATACTACCTACGGCCGCCTGTTGCCGCTACCCGTTATTTTTCGCGCTCCACAAGGGTTACGTGCACGGTATCGCCCGGCTGTTTGCCAATTTGGGCGCGAATTTCTTTGCGTAGGCCCAAAATGTGGCAGGGGGTTTTCATCTTTACAAGGCTACCATCGTAGGCGACGCCGTCAAAGGTAGCATGCACCGGCACCCGGCCCTTGCCAAATTCCTGCTTTACATCAAAGGGAATTTCCACATAGGCACCGTCAATATCCGGCACTTTTTGAATTACGGCATCAAACTCGTAGCGTTTGGGGTTCATACTGCTTTCTTACTCCTTCACCATTTGTTCAAGGCCATGCACAGGGCTTTATTTGGCTTGGTATGCCATTCCCATATAATATTGCCCATTTTCCAGCTCGTCCAGCATTTGTTGCAGGCGTTTTTGGCGGGTTTCCTCGCGTTTGCCGCGGGTAATCCAGCCAATATAATCGTTTTGTTGGTAATCGGGCCGGCTGTAGTAGCGTTCCAGCAGGCTGCGGGCCTGCAAGGCCTCCAGCACAAAATCGGGCATGGGGTAGCGTTGGCGTTTGAGTGCCATGGTTGTTCCTCCAAGCAATAAAAAAACATCTAGCGTATAACACGGGGCTAAGGCTTATCGCCTTAGCCCCGCCATTGTATGCGCTTAGCCCATTACACGCTTATACATTTTGGCATATTCGCCGGCCGAATGGCCCCAGCTGAAATCGCACCGCATGGCGTGCTGCACGGCGGCTTGCCAGGCTGCACGGTCGTCATACAAAGCCTTGCAGCGCTGTATAGCGCTTAGCATATCGTGCGCATTGTAGCTGGCAAAGGTAAAGCCGTTGCCGTCCTTTTCGCCTAAATCTGTAATAGAATCGCGCAGGCCGCCGGTGGTGCGCACAATAGGAATGGTGCCATAGCGTAGCGCCACCATTTGCGAAAGGCCGCAGGGCTCGCTTTTAGAGGGCATGAGGAAGGCATCGCTACCGGCATAAATTTTCTGTGCCAGGTCGGGAATGAAGCCTACTTTTACCGCCACTTTGCCGGGGTATTTGGCAGCCATTTCACAGAAGAAGTTTTCGTAAATATAATCGCCCGCGCCCAGCACCAGCACGGCAACGTCCAGAGCTATCAGCTCATCAAAAATATATTTAACAAGGTCTAGCCCCTTGTGCGAAACCAGGCGGCTCACAATGCTAATGAGCATTGTATCGGGGTCTTGCCCCAGGCCCATAAGCCGCTGCAGCTGGGCCTTGTTGGTATATTTACCCTCGAGGCTATCTACCGTATAGGCCGCAAAGAGCGATTTATCGGTCTGTGGGTCGTACCGCGCTGTATCTATTCCGTTGAGAATGCCCTGCAGCTTATACTGCCGTTCACGCAGAATTCTATCCAGCCCCTGGCCAAACCAAGGGTCGAGAATTTCGTTGGCGTAGGTAGGGCTTACGGTAGAGATCATATCGCTCTGCTCAATGGCGCCCTTCATAAAATTCAGGCAGCCATCGTAGCCCAGCCACTCGCCGGTGTATTCCGGCAGGCCCAGCAGGTCGCCCAGCAGCTCCATGCCATACTTGCCCTGGTACTGAATGTTGTGGATAGTAAACACCGTGCGCACGGCCCGTAGCCGCTCGGCAGAGCGGTAGTAGGCGTTCAGGTAGGTGGGCACAAGGGCGGTCTGCCAATCGTTGCAGTGCAGTATATCGGGGGTAAAATCCATATACTGTATGCTCTCGCACACAGCCTTGGAAAAGAAGGCAAAGCGCTCGGCGTCATCAAAAAAGCCGTAAATACCTTCTCGTTTAAAGTAATATTCGTTATCCAGCAGATAGTAGGTTACCCCATCTACCTGTGCCATGAACATTCCGCAATACTGGTTGCGCCAACCCAGTGGAACACTGAAGCTGGTTACCAGCCTGGCCTTTTTGCGCAGCTCGGGCGAAATATCGCTGTAAAGCGGCAGAATTACCCGGCAATCGTGCCCAAGGTTGATGAGTGCTTTGGGTAGCGAGCCGGCCACATCTGCCAGCCCCCCGGAAGCAATAAAGGGTACCGCTTCGCTTGCCACATATAAAATTTTCATGCTGCTTGCTCCTTCCCGATAACGAATATTAAGCCCAAGCTATACAATTTTACCCTTAGGCAGATAGATAGGGAAATCGGGCGTACCCGAAAGGCTACGCATATCTTTAACCAGCACGTCTTTATCGGCAATGCAGTAGTGCAGGCTGCTGCTTTCGCCAATTACGCTGCCTTGCATTACCACCGAATTCTTCACCACCGCACCGCGGCCAATTTTCACCCCGCGGAAGATAATGCTGCTTTCCACCTGGCCTTCAATAATGCAGCCGTCGGCCACCAGCGAGTTGCTTACAATAGCCCGAAGGCCATACTTGGCTGGAACCTCATCCCGCACCTTGGTGTAGATAGGGTTGCCGGGCGGAAAGAGCTGGCTGCGCACCTCGCCGCTTAGTAGATCCATATTGGCGGCAAAGTAGCTTTCCATGCAGGTAATAGTAGCACAATAGCCCTCGAAGCAGTGGGCACGCATATTCAGCTCCTGCACCTTGGCTTGCAGAATATCTTGCGCAAGAGAATATTTGCGGTGAGAATATGCGTCGGCAACCAAACGGATAAGCAGCTGCCTGTCAATTACCATAAGGTTGATGTACATGTTGTATTCGCCCGCTTTTTTAGGGTCGAGCATTACATCGGTAATACGTCCATCAATATTTATGGAAAAAGCAATTACATCCTGGTTATTGTCTGGCAAGCTTTGCTTTTTATACACAGCGGTAAGGTCAGCGCCACTGGCAAAGTGCCCTTCCATAATGGGGTGTAGGTCAATGTTGGCAATACGGTCGCTATCGCTGAGCACCACATAGCGGGCAGTGCTGGCGTTTAGGTAGCCCATAATGCCGTGCAACGCCTCTATGCTGCCCCGGTAAATGCCGCTGCTGCCGGTGCGCGAAAAGGGCGGCAGAATAACCAGCCCGCCAATTTTGCGGGAAAGATCCCACTCTTTGCCCGAGCCCAGGTGGTCCATAAGCGAATGATAGTTGCTTTTGGTAATAACACCCACATTGCGTATACCGGCATTCACCATGCTGGAAAGCGTAAAATCGATAAGCCGGTAGCGTGCGCCAATGGGCACACTGCCCATGGTGCGGTGCTGGGTGAGGTCGCCCAGGGCACTGTCGTGCATGTTGGAAAATATAATGCCCATTATTTTATATTCTCTCACTCCGCCGTCACCTCCAGGATGTCTTCTTCCACCATAGCCTTGGGTGGTACCGTTTGGCCGGCCCCAATATGTACGCCCTCGCCCACTACTGCAACACCCCATTGGTCTAGGTTGTGCATATCTTCGGGCGAACGGCCCACTTGTGCCTTTTCGCCAATTACAGCATTTTCGGCCACAATGGCATAGGACACCACCGCACCGGGCTCTACCACTACCCCCGGCATTAAAATGCTGTCGCGCACCAGCGCGCCCCTGCCCACCTGCACGCCGGCAAACAGCACGGAAGATTCCACCTTGCCGGCAATTTCGCAGCCCTCGGTTATCATAGAGTTCTGCACTATGGCGCCCTCGGCTATGTAATGGGGCGGCAACACGGGGTTGCGGGAATAAATTTTCCAGTTGGGGTCGTAGGGTTCCAGCGGTACGTTGGGGTTCAGTAGGTCCATGTTGGCTTCCCACAGGCTGTCTATAGTGCCTACATCCTTCCAGTAGCCCTGGAAGGGATAGGCGTACAGCGCCTGGCCTTCGGCCAGCATGGTGGGAATAATATTTTTACCGAAATCTTTAGAAGATTTTCTGTCGCGTTCGTCGGCCTGCAGATATTGCTTCAGCTTGCCCCAGTTGAAGATATAAATGCCCATGGAGGCCAGGTTGCTCTTGGGCTTGGGGGGCTTTTCTTCAAATTCCTGAATACGCATATCCTCGTCGGTGTTCATAATGCCGAAGCGCGAAGCTTCCTGCATGCTAACTTCCAGCACGGCAATGGTGCAATCGCTGCCCTTTTGCTTGTGGAAGGTGAGCATTTTTTCGTAATCCATTTTATAAATATGGTCGCCCGAAAGGATAAGCACATAATCGGGGTTGTAACGCTCTATAAAGGGGATATTCTGGTAAATGGCATTGGCCGTGCCAGTGTACCAATCGGACCCCGAGCTTTTCTGGTAGGGGGGCAGCACAAACAAGCCGCCGTTGAGCCTGTCAAGGTCCCAGGGTTGGCCGTTGCCCAAATATTCGTTGAGCACCAACGGCTGATACTGGGTAAGCACGCCCACCGTGTCTATGCCCGAATTCACACAATTGGAAAGCGGAAAATCGATAATTCGATACTTCCCCCCGAAAGGCACGGCCGGTTTAGCCAGGTTGCGGGTTAGTGCATACAGCCGGCTTCCTTGTCCGCCAGCCAACAGCATGGCTACACATTCTTTCTTAATTGTCATGGCAGTATCCCCCTTGTGAAAATTGCGCCCACATGCCCCACAGCGACGGCGGCTTACACCGTTTCAGGCTGTGTGGCTTGTTTGTTGCGCCTGGGGTTAGGTTTCAAGAAAATACAACTAAGCGGTGGCAGAGTTAATGAAATAGAACCGGCCTGCCCGTGGCAGGGCTTCTTTTCCACCCGAATGCGCCCGTTGTTGTGCAGGCCGCTGCCACCGTAGGCAGTGGCATCCGAGCTAAGCACCTGCGTGTAAGAAGCGGCATCGGGCACGCCCAGCAAGTAATTTTCCCTAAGGATAGGTGAGAAATTGCAGATAAACACCAAAAAGTCGCCCTTTTCATCCATGCGCAGGAAGGCTGCTACATTTTGGTTGTGGTCGTCACTTACCAGCCAACGAAACCCTTCCCAACCGTCGTCTATCTGCCATAGGGCCGGGGTATCGCGGTAAAAGCGGTTAAGGTCGCGGGTAAAGGCCTGCAGCCCCTGGTGGCTTTCGTAATCGAGCAGCAGCCAATCGAGCTGCTGGGTATAATTCCACTCGATAAACTGGCCGAATTCTGTGCCCATAAACAGCAGTTTTTTGCCGGGGTGGGCGTACATATAGCCCAAAAAGGTGCGCAAGCTTTGAAATTTCTGCTCGTACTCGCCCGGCATTTTGCTTAGCAGCGAACATTTCCCGTGCACCACCTCGTCGTGCGAAATGGGCAGAATGTAATGCTCGGAAAATGCATAGAACATGCTGAAGGTGAGCTTATCGTGGTTGTAGGCACGATAAATAGGGTCTAGGCTGATATAGGCCAGCATGTCGTTCATCCAGCCCATGTTCCACTTAAAGTTAAAGCCAAGGCCACCCACATGCGGCGGGCGGGTAACCAGCGGCCAGGCGGTAGATTCCTCGGCACACATCAGCACGTCGGGGTGGGCTGAAAGAATGACCGAATTTAACTTTTGTAAAAAAGCCACAGCTTCCAGGTTCTCTTTGCCGCCGTTGTGGTTGGGGCTCCATTGCCAGTGCTCACGGCCGTAATCTAGGTAGAGCATAGAGGCCACGGCATCCACCCGCAGGCCGTCAATGTGGTATTTTTCCACCCAAAACAGCGCGCTGGAAACCAAAAAGCACTGTACTTCATTTCGGCCGAAATCGAACACACGGGTGCCCCACTGGCTGTGCTCCTGCTTTTGAATATCCTGGTATTCATAGCAGGGGCTGCCATCAAACTCATACAGCCCGTGCTCATCCTTGGGGAAGTGGGCAGGCACCCAATCGCAAATTATACCCAGGCCGGCCTGGTGGCACTTGTCCACAAAATACATAAAATCGTCCGGTGTACCATAGCGCGAGGTAGGGGCGAAGTAACCGGTTACCTGGTAACCCCAGGAACCGTCGTAGGGGTGCTCGGTAATGGGCATTAGCTCCAAGTGGGTGTAGCCCATCTCTTTGGTGTAGGGCACCAGCTCTTCGGCAAGGGTGCGATAGCTATATACATTGCCGTCCGAATGGGTGCGCCAGGAAGCCAAGTGCACCTCATATATGTTCACCGGGCTTTGGTGGTGGTTGGTTTTTGCCCTCTGGGCCATCCATTTGGCATCGCCCCATTTGTAATCTGCCAGGCTATAAAGCTTTGAGCAGTTGCCGGGGCGTGTTTCGAAGTGAAAGGCGTAGGGGTCGCTTTTCAAAATAGTAGTGCCGTTTTGGGCGGTTACAGCAAATTTGTAATTTTCAAATTCCTCTAGGCTTTCTATAAAGCCTTCCCACAGGCCTTGGCCGGTTATGCGGGTAAGAGAGTTCCGGCCGGCTTGCCAGCCGTTAAAATTGCCCACCACCGAAACCGCCCGTGCATTGGGCGCCCAGGTGCGAAATATCCAACCCTTTTTTCCATTTTGCTGTGCGGGGTGCGCGCCTAGCAGCTGCTGCGCATGGTAGTTTGTGCCTTGGTGAAAAAGGTAGACCGGCATATTGTTTTCCTGTTTGGCCGGGCCCATGGCTATCCCCTCCTATTCTTTCTTCATCATAGCAGTATCCGGCCATAATTTCAAGATATTTTTGTGTAATACCAGTAAATAATTTTAAATTGAGAAAGAAGTATTTGTTCAAATTATATGAATTTTTTTAGTTAATATTACATTTCAGCCAACCAGTGAACAAATATGAAAAACAAGCCGTCGGCAGACCTGTTTTTTAAAACGAGAAGCGTTTTTTGTATATTTTGCTGTTTGTCCCACCTTGGCGCAGCGGCTGTGGACAGCGTTTTGCCGCCTGCCTGCCAGAGCCACACAGTGCCCCAGGCGCATATGATAGGAGTAGCGGCAGCCCGGTGCGGCGGCAAGCCGGCAGGTGGCATATGCCCGTGAATAGCCTGCGGCGCCCACCCCCGCCGCATTTTATATAAATGCCCCTGCGGGTTGGTGTACAGCCGGCCGTAGGGGCACAGTTTTACCGCTGTCCGGCGGCAATGGGCCCGCCGCCGGGCTTTGCATTCTGCATGCAAAGAAGGGGAAATGCCATGCGGCGTTTCCCCTTCTTTGTGCCTTATGGCGGCAGGCTGGGGAACGAATACGCCTTAGGCCCGGCCTGAAATTCTTATTCTGCTGGCAAATTTACAGTGTACGCAGTGAATTAAGCTTAAGCCCGTTGGTAATATCTACCGAGGCTACCCGCCGCAGCTCCATAGGCTGGGCCTGGCCGTCTTCCCCCGGCAAATTAATTAGCACACGAAAGGTAACCTGCACATTGCGGGGGTCGCTTTCATCCACCTGCACAATTTCCATGCCCACTTGGGGTGCCAAGCCAAGGCCGGGCAGCTCGTAGCCCTGGCCGGTAAAGCTCTGCGCCCGGCGCAGATACTCAGCATCCACAGCAAAGTAGCCGGTTATAAAGCGTTCCAGCATATCGGCCGGGAAGAGCAGCATTTGCCCGTCTTCCTGCCGAAAGCCTTCGGGGATAGGCATTTTACCCTCGCCATAGTTTGCCAGAAAAAAGAAGGTAACATACCCGTCGGGGGAAATATCCTGCGGGCTGGCAAAATCGTCCAGCAGCTGCAGCGAAATGCCTGAAAAAATATCGGTATAGTCCAGCCGGCCGGCCGGCGGTGTGGTGGGGCTGGGTGAGCCGCCTCCGGCAAGGGACGAGCTGTTTTGTACACTTTCGGGCAAGGGCAGCTGTGCGCCGGGCAGAGATGTATCGGCTACAGGAGGGGTGCGGCTTGCGCAACCAGCCAGCAAAAGTGTGCAGAGTAAAAACCCCGACAAAGTTCGTTTCATGAGAGGCTCCGTTCCGCCGCAGGTGCGGCCTATGTATTGGCTGCATAGTTTTGTAGGCGCGGCGGGGCATTTTATGCCGGACGCCGCTTATGTGTTTATACTACTGAAAATTTCTGGTAAATTCAAGGTTTTTTTGTAATATGGCGCGTCCGCCCACTTGTACAAACCGCCAAAGGCGGGGCAACCGCCGGCTTGTCCGCTGGTGGATATGCACATTTATTTGTAATTTTGAATATTTATGCTTTGTACGCTTGATTTTTACAGTCGTTGGTGTATAATTATTTATATATTAAACCACACACAGGTAAGGAGAACTACACATGCAAACCTA
>CAYYOY010000069.1:0-8204 GCA_964473265.1 uncultured Oscillospiraceae bacterium | reverse complement strand
TTGGGCAAATAAAACGAGTGCGCCAAGAAATGCTAAGAAGTGGTTAGCCCTGCGGCTGCTTTTGGGCGGCTGTGCGGATAACATAATATGTTGGCTGTAACCGCGGCCAGCACGACGCACCCAAAATTTTAGGGAGGGAAAACACATGTTTAAGAAGTTTTTAGCAGCAGCCATTGCCATTGCTATGGTACTGGCACTGGCCGCCTGCGGAGCACCGGCTAATCCTCCGGCTTCCGGTTCCGACACCGGCACCCCGGATAATGGCAAGGTTTACAAAATTGCCACCGTGGTTAAGCTCACCGGCGTTGCCTGGTTTGACCGCATGGAAGAGGGCGTAAAGCGCTTTGCAGCCGACACCGGTATGGACGCTTTCCAGACCGGCCACTCCACTGCAGACCCCGCTGAGCAGGTTCGTGTAATTGAAGATCTTATTGCACAGAACGTAGACGCGATCTGCGTAGTTCCCAACTCCACCGAAGCACTCGAGCCCGTACTGAAGAAGGCTATGGACCAGGGCATCATTGTTATTGCACATGAAGCTTCCAATATCCAGAACGCCAACTTCGATATCGAAGCTTTCGACAACACCGCTTACGGTGAACACTTCATGGAAAAGCTTGGCCCCATGATGGGCAGCAAGGGTGAATACACCACCTTCGTTGGCTCGCTTACCGCTACCTCCCACAACGAGTGGGTAGACGGTTCCACCAAGGTTCAAGAATCCAAGTACCCCGACATGAAGCTGGTTTCCAACAAGAACGAAACCACCGAAGATAGCGAAATTGCCTACCAGAAGACCAAAGAGCTGCTTAAGGCTTACCCCAACCTCATTGGTTTCCAGGGCTCCGCTATGACCGATGCCCCCGGTGTTGCCCGCGCCATTGAAGAAGTTGGCAAGGCCGATTCTACCTTCGTAGTAGGTACCTCGCTGGTATCCGTTGCCGGCCAGTACCTGGAAACCGGTTCTATCGACATGATTTCCTTCTGGGATCCCGCCGAAGCCGGCTACGCCATGAACGAGCTTGCTCTCATGCTGCTGAAGGGTGAAACCCCTGCTGCCGGCGTTAGCCTGAAGGCCCCCGGCTACCAGAACCTGAAGCTGGATGGCAAGGTATTCTTCGGTTCCGCCTGGATCGACGTAACCAAGGAAAACATGGGCGACTACAACTTCTAAGCAATAGGTTACTAAACCCGTAAGGGAGCCGCCGGAAGGCCAAAAACTACTGGCGGCTCCCTTTTTGAAAAAAGAAACTTACCCGCGAAATTTGTAGTTTATAGGGTGTTTGTTAAAAGTGCTTGCCTATTAGACAATTGCTTTTAAGAAAGACCCTTAGGCTCCGGCGAAAAGCCGGCAGCCGGCACTGCCCACTTTGGCTTGGAAAGGATAGGATGCGAATGGCCAAGGCGTTCATTAAGCTCACCGACATTAGCAAAACCTTTGCGGGCGTTAAGGCGCTCCAGCATGTGGACATGGTAATTAACGAAGGCGAAACCCGGTGCCTTGCGGGCGAAAACGGGGGTGGCAAGTCTACCCTCATTAAGGTGATTTCGGGTTTCTACACGCCCGATTCCGGCACCATCGAAATTAATGGCAAGGTTTTTAAACACCTTACTCCCCAGCAGGCTATCAATGAAGGCATACAAATTATTTATCAAGATTTCTCAATCTTCCCCAACCTTACAGTAGCCGAAAACATTGCCCTTAACTCCGAGCGCTTAGAGGGCAAAAAGCTGGTAAGCTGGAAAACCCTGCGCGAAAAGGCCAAGCGGGCCCTGCAGCTGGTAAATGTAGAAATGGATCTCGACGCCCGTGTGGGCGACCTTTCGGTTGCCGACCGCCAGCTGGTGGCTATTTGCCGCGCCCTGCTGCAGGATGCCAAGCTGCTGGTAATGGACGAACCCACCACAGCTCTTACCCGCAAAGAGGTAGATTCGCTCTTTAAGGTAGTGCGCGACCTACAGGCAAAAGGCATTTCAATTCTTTTCGTAAGCCATAAGCTGGAGGAAGTGTTTGAAATTGCCGAGCACCTTACCATTTTGCGCAACGGCCTTAAGGTTATCGAAGGCCCCATGAATGAATTTGACCGCGAGAAATTCATCTATTACATGACCGGCCGAAAAATTGAAGACACCCACTACCCGCAACCCGAGGTTTCGGGCACACCGCTTATGAAAGCAGAACGCATCGGCATTAAAGATCTGTTCAAAGATGTTTCGTTCGAGCTTTACCCCGGCGAAATTATGGGCATTACCGGCCTTTTGGGCTCGGGGCGCAGCGAGCTGGCCCGGGCGTTGTTTGGCCTGGAACGCATGACCGAAGGCCGTTTGTACATCCAGGGTGAGGAAGTGCAGATAAACTCGGTTACAGACGCGGTTCGCCACGGCATTGGCTATGTGCCTGAAGACCGTTTGACCGAAGGCCTGTTTATGGCCCATACCGTTTCTAAGAATATTATTTCTGCCACTATTGATAGCAACCTTAGCTCTGCCACCCGCCTGCTGGATAGGGAAAAAATTGATGTGCACACCTATACCTGGATTGACGAACTGCGCATTAAAACCCCTACGGGCGAAATTCCGGTACAAGCGCTGTCGGGCGGCAACCAGCAGAAGGTAGTGCTTGCCAAGTGGCTGGCCACCAACCCCAAGGTGCTTATTCTTAACAGCCCCACCGTGGGTGTAGACATTGGCTCTAAAACCGACATTCACGCCTACGCCCGCCAGCTTGCTCAGGAGGGTATGGGAATTATTGTGATCTCGGATGACATTTCCGAAGTGCTGCAAAACTGCAACCGTGTGCTCATTATGAAAAAAGGACGCATTGTAGAAGAGCACCAGTGCGACGCCCTGGACGACGCAATACTTTCGCACAAGCTCAGCGAGTCGTAAGCCTTGCAACACCACACAGAAAGGAATGAAAAACGGGTGAACAAACTGCTCAAACGCAATGAATTTTTTGTTGCCATTACCGTGCTGGTGCTAAGCCTGGTTATTGGGTTTCGCAGCCCGGTGTTCTTCACCACCGCCAACCTGGTAGACTTGCTGAAAAACACCACCATCACCGGTATCATGGCATTTTCCCTCATGCTGGGGATTATTGCGGGGGGTATCGACGTATCCTTCCCCGCCACTGCCGTAGCTTCCATGTATCTCACCAGTAAATATTTTGAATCCATAGCCTATCAGGGCCCGGTTATCTGGCCTATCCTTATGTCGGCCGGCATCGGTCTTATCTTGGGGCTTATCAATGGTTTAATTATTTCTAAATTTAAGCTGCCCGCCTTTATTGTAACGCTGGGTACATCCAGTATTTTTAGCGGCTTGCTCATTTCCATAGTGGGCGCCAAACCGGTAAACCGCTTGCCCCGCCCCATGGAAAACCTGGGCAAGGCAGAGCTTTTCCGGGTGCAATCGGGCGAGGCTATCAGTTCGCTACCTGTGCTGTTCCTTTTCCTGGTGACAATTATTATTTTTGTGTACTTCCTGCTCAAATACACCATGCTGGGCCGCGGCATTTACGCCTTGGGCGGCGACCGCGTTTCGGCCGAGCGCGCCGGGTTTAATGTAAACGGCATTACTATTTTTGTATATTCCTTTATTGGTTTTGCGGCCGGTTTGGCCGGCATCTGCCACACCATGCAGGTGCGTGCCTGCATCCCAACCGACCTTTTAGGTAGCGAGCTGCTTATTATTGCGGCGGTGGTGTTGGGTGGTGCTAAAATTAGCGGCGGTTCCGGCACGGTGCTGGGCACGGCGCTGGGCCTAATGCTTATTACCATTACGAAAAACAGCCTTATTCTCTTGGGTATACCTTCCACCTGGCAACGTTTTGTTCTGGGGCTTATTATCGTAGCTGGTACCGGCATTTCGGCCTACCAGGCGCTGCGTAGCAGCAAAAAGATTGCCAAAATTCTGCAAGACGAGCCTGTGGGAGGTGCTACCAATGCCGGATAAACGCTCTAACTGGACAGCAGACTTCAATACCCGCTTTACCAGCCTGCAAAAGAATGTGCTGGGCGACGGCAACCTGATGCGCCTGTTCTTTATAATGATTTTCGCCTTTGTGCTCATGGCGGCGCTAAGCCCCAGTATGTTCCTTACCGGCAACAACTTCCGCTCTATGACCTACCAGTTCCCCGAAATAGGCATCTTTTCCATTGCTGTTATGCTGGCAATGCTGCTGGGCGGCATTGACCTTTCGGTAGTAGGCATAGGCAACATCAGCGGTATACTGGCCGGGTTCTTAATGATACGCCTTACCCCCGTAATCGGCGGTTGGCCGGCAGTTATTGTGGGTGTTATTGTGGCACTTATTATCGGCGCACTGTGCGGCCTGCTAAACGGTATTCTCATTGCCAAGGTGGGCATTCCCGCTATGCTGGCAACCCTGGGCACGATGGAAATTTTCTCGGGTATGGGCATTTTCCTAACTTCGGGCGCGGCCGTGTTCGGCCTGCCGGATGAATTTGCCATTCTTGGCACCGGCGCTATTCTGGGCATTCCCATTCCGCTTATCATCTTTGTGGTAGTAGTGGCTATCTTCACCATTTACCTGCAAAGAAAGAAGTTTGGCCTTGAGCTTTACCTCACAGGCATTAACCCCAAGGCCGCTCGCTTTACGGGTATTGACGACGCCATGACAGTAATAAAATCGCACATGTTGGGCGGTGTTTTGGCAGCAGTGGCCGGTATTATTCTGGCTTCGCGCGTAAATTCCGCCAAGGCCGACTACGGCTCTTCCTACACCCTGCAGGCAATTCTGGTTTCGGTGCTGGGTGGCGTGGCCCCCTCGGGCGGCTTTGGCAAGGTAACGGGTGTGGTTATTTCTATCCTCACGCTGCAATTCCTTTCCAGCGGCTTTAACATGATGCGCTTCAACAACTACCAGAAATCCTTCATTTGGGGCGCGGTGCTGGTTGGCGCCATGATTATGAACTACTACGGCAACAAGATGGCCGAACGCAAAAAGTCGCGCCAGGCTCAAGAAAAAACCCAACCTAAAAAAGCGTAACACTTAAATAACATAAGGAGGTCTTGGTATGCAAAGGTTACTCAACAAGCCCGAAAACTATGTGGATGAAATGCTCGAGGGCGTATTTATGGCCCACCCCGACAAAGTGAAGTATGTGGCAGACGATAAGCGCTGCTATGTTACCGCAAAGAAAAAGCCCGGCAAGGTGGGCATTGCCACCGGTGGCGGCTCTGGCCACCTGCCCCTCTTCATGGGCTATGTAGGCGAAGGCATGCTGGACGGCTGCAGCATTGGCGGGGTGTTTCAGTCCCCCAGTGCCGACCAAATGCTCCAGGTAACCAAAGAAATTAACTCCGGCGCAGGCGTGCTATATATTTATGGCAACTATGGCGGCGACATTATGAACTTTGACATGGCCAAAGAAATGGCAGAATTTGAAGATATTGAAGTGCGCCAGGTAGTGGCGGGCGAAGACTGCGTTTCGGCCCCCAAGGGCATGGAAAACAAGCGCCGCGGCGTGGCCGGCATTTTCTTTGTATTCAAGTGTGCGGGCGGCGCTGCCGACGCTATGCTGCCCCTGGCCGAAGTTGAGCGCATTGCCCAAAAGGCCGCCAACAATGTGCGCACCATGGGCGTAGCCCTTACCCCTTGCATCATTCCCGAAAACGGCAAGGCCAATTTCAGCATTGAGCCCGGCCATATGGAGCTGGGCATGGGCATTCACGGTGAACCGGGCATTGAGAAATCGCTTATTAAGCCGGTAGACCAAGTGGTAGATTCCATGATGGAACGCATCCTGCCCGACCTGCCCTACAACAGCGGCGACGAAGTAGCTGTGCTTATCAATGGCCTTGGTGCAACCCCGCTGGAAGAGCTGTATATTGTATTCCGCCGGGTAGCACAGGTGCTGGCCGAGAAAAACATTAAGGTGTTCACCTCGTATGTAGGGGAATATGCTACCTCTATGGATATGGCCGGCATGTCGATTAGCCTGCTGAAGCTGGACGATGAACTTAAAAAATATCTGGCAGCGCCCTGCCTCACCCCCTTTGTGTCGCAGGCACAGCTGTAATACTGCCGGCTATTTGCGGGCTTTCCCCAGTAGCAAGCACGGCAATCTGTAATTTATGCAACTTATATTACAGATGGTATAACCCCAAACTATGCGATAGGAGCAATGCTGCATGAATGTCATCACCCGGGAACAGGTTGCCGAATTTTTTACCACCGCTTCGGCAGTTATGGACGAAAACAAAGAATATCTTATTGAGCTGGACGCAGCACTGGGTGACGGCGACCTTGGCCTTACCATGTCCACCGGTTTTGGCCGCGCCAAAGAAGCCGTACAAGCCAGCACAGAAAACGACCTTGGCAAACTATTCATGCTGGCAGGCATGACCATTGCCAAGGCTGTGCCCTCTACCATGGGCACTCTGGTTGCCTCTGGCTTTATGAAGGCTGCCAAGGCGCTGAAAGACAAAACCGAGCTCACCCAGGGCGATTTCGCTACCTTTGGCGCTGAATTTGTGAACGGCATTATGGAACGCGGCAAGGCCAAACCCGGCGACCGCACCATTATAGACGCTATGATGCCCGCCGCCGAAGCCCTAAAGGCCGACGCCGAAAAGAGCACCGATTTTGCTACCATCGCCAAAAATGCCCTCGCAGCTGCCGAAGGCGGTGTAGAGGCCACTAAGAACATGAAGGCAGCCTTTGGCCGCGGTGTGTTCTTTGGTGAACAGGTGCTGGGCAAGCCCGACCAGGGTGCCATTGTGGGTATGCTCATTTATAAGAGCTGGAACATGGTGCTGGGCAAGTAGACACCTCGCTGTTAAAGGAAAGCAGGGCGGTAAATGCTGTGGCATTTGCCGCCCTTGGTTTCATAGTTGTAATGGGGAAAAGACCCGCGGGGCCTGGCACACCCCCATACGCAAACTAGCGCCCCATAAACAGTGCTACGCACACACCGCTCATAATGCAGCCGGTAAGCACTGCCGCCAGCGAAGCGGGTATGGTATGCCGGTAGTTTTTTACCTCGGTAGCGCCAAAATAAACGGCTATGGTGTAAAAGGTGGTTTCGGTAGAGCACTGCATTACGGCGGCCACCCGCCCCACAAAGCTATCTGGCCCGTAGGCGGTAAGAATATCGCGAAAAATAGCCATAGCCCCGCTGCCCGAAATGGGGCGAATCAGCATAAGCGGTAGGGTAGGGGCCGGCAGGCCAATAAGCGTGCCCAGCGGTGTTAGCCCAAAAGAAAGCAAATCCAGCGCGCCGGAAGCCCGGAACATGCCCACGCAGGTCATAAGCGCCACCAGTGCCGGTAGAATACGCACCGAAACCTTTAGCCCCTCTGCAGCACCCTTTACAAACACATCAAATACATCCACCCCCCGGTAAATGCCTACAAGAAGTATCCCGCCCATTATAACGGGGATAAGCGCGTTGCTAAAGGCTTGCACGGCGGCGCTTCCCTCCTTCCAACAGTCGGCAGGCCAGCAGCCCCGCCAGCACCGAAGCCAGCGAGGTTGCCCACACCGCCGGCAAAATATCAAAGGGGGTTTGGCAGCCTGCCACCAGCCGCAGGGCTGCCGTGGTGGTGGGTATTAGCTGAATAGAAGCCGTATTGAGCACCACAAAGGTTACCATGTGGTTGCTGGCAATGCCGGAGCAGCGGTTGCTCTTTTCCAGCTCTTTCATGGCGGCAATGCCCAGCGGAGTGGCGGCGTTGCCCAGCCCCAGCAGGTTTGCAGAAATATTCATGGAAATTGCCTTGGCCGCCGGGCTTTCATGGTGCAAGCCACGAAACACCACCCGCAGCACCGGTGCAAGCAAACGGCTGAGCATGGCGGTTAAGCCGGCCTTTTCGGCCACTGCCAGCAGCCCGTTCCACAGGCAAAGCATGCCGCATAGCCCCAGCACAAGCTGTACAGCACCGCCAGCCTCTGCCAGCGCGGCGGAAGAAAGCGCCGCCGTTTGCCCGGTGACAAATGCAAAAATAACCGAAATTCCCACCAGAGCGCAGAATACATAGTTGATCATAAAACCCTACCTTTCCGTCGGGGCCAAGCTGTGTCGCATGGGGTAAAAAAAGAGGCGCATATGTCGAAACATGTATGATATCCACGAAATTTTTTAGAAAAAAAATGAAAATTGGCATTGAAAAATGTAAAAAAATGTTGTATGATAATACTAATAAAAACCAATGCTCGCCGGTGTTCCGCTGCGCACCGG
>CAYYOY010000068.1:0-8265 GCA_964473265.1 uncultured Oscillospiraceae bacterium | reverse complement strand
TAAGAATATTGAGAAATGCCTTGCAAGGGGTTATAATAATAGTAGTGCATACTGCGCCGGCATAGGCTGTCTGCAATTTTTGGGACAAGCTGGCCGGCCTGAAGTCGTAACCATACCGGAAAGGGGAATTCATTTTGTTTTTTAGTCGTGATATCGGAATTGATTTAGGCACTGCAAACACGCTTATTTTTATGAAGGGCAAGGGCATTATCATGCGCGAGCCCTCTGTGGTGGCGGTGGATGTCCGCACCGATACTGTTAAATATGTTGGTAAGGAAGCCAAAGAGGTCATAGGCCGTACCCCCGGCTCTATTGTGGCCATTCGTCCCCTGAAGGATGGCGTTATTGCCGATTTTGACATTACCGCCAGCATGCTGCAAAACTTTATCCGCAAGGTGTTTAACAATTCCGTATTTGCCCGGCCCCGTGTGGTTATCTGCATTCCCTCGGGGGTAACGGCGGTGGAACGCCGCGCGGTAAAAGAAGCTGCGCTTAAAGCCGGTGCAAAACAGGTTGCTATTATAGAAGAGCCCATGGCTGCGGCTATTGGCGCCGGCCTGCCCATTGCCGAAGCTACCGGCAGCATGGTGGTAGATATTGGCGGCGGCACCAGCGAAGTGGCGGTTATCTCGCTGGGTGGCATTGTGGCTGCTAAAAGCGTGCGCGTAGGCGGCGACGAATTCGACCAGGCCGTTATCTCGTATGTAAAGAGAAAGTACAACCTGTTAATAGGCGAGCGCACCGCCGAGGATATTAAAATTCAAATTGGTTCGGCCTACCCCTACGAGGGCGAAACCCCGCTGGAAATTAAGGGCCGCAACCTGGTGGACGGCCTGCCCAAGAACATTGAGCTTTCCCCCGCCGAGGTGCGCGAAGCCTTTGCCGATTCTATTAGCAAAGTGCTGGAAGCCATTCGCACCACGCTGGAACGCACCCCGCCCGAGCTTTCGGCCGATATTATAGACCACGGCATTACCCTTACAGGCGGCGGCGCACTGCTGCGCGGGTTGGACAAGCTTGTAAGCCAGGAAACCGGCATGCCGGTGGTAGTTGCCGAAAACCCGCTAGATTGCGTTGCTGCGGGCACCGGCAAGGTGCTGGAAAATATGGAGGCCCTGCGTGAAGCACTGGCCGACGACGATAGACGCTATTAATTGACACACAAATAATAAATAAGAGCAAGAAGCATACGGCTCGACCGGCCAGAAAGATACACAGCACCGGCAGCACGCCTGCTTCTTGCTTTCAAACATCTAGGCCGCTGGCATGGGGGCAACATGCGGGATTACTTCAAAAGTAGAAATTTTAAAATTTTAGCTGCTGTCGTGCTGGTGCTGCTGGGCTTTTTGCTGCAGTCTATCCGCACGGGGGATGCTTCTACCCTTTTAGCCGATATAGCCGGTGCTATTACCCGGCCTCTACAGCAGGTAACCGCCTCTGTTTCGCACAGTGTGGGCGGCTTTTTCGGCAACATTTTGGGGGCCAAGCGCATTGCCGAAGAAAACGAGCAGCTGCGGGAAGAAAACCGCAAGCTGCTGCAGCAAATGATAGAATTTGAAGCCTACCGCAGCCAGAACGAGCAATATAAACAGTACCTTGGCCTGAAGGAACAAAACCCCGATTACGATTTTGTACCCGCCAACGTAACAGCACGCGACCACAACGACCGTTTTGGCTCCTTTATTATAGACAAAGGCAGTGCCGACGAAATTGCCCCGCGCGATGTAGTAATAACCCCCGACGGCCTGGTGGGCATTATTAGCGAGGTGGGGCTTACGACCTCGAAGGTAATTACCATACTCGACCCCAGCCTGAATGTGGGCGCTATGGATATTCGCACGCGGGAAACCGGCATTGTAAACGGCTTAATAACGCTGGCGGCCAAGGGCCGGTGCCGCATGAACTACCTGCCGCGCGAAAGCCAGGCCGCACAGGGGGATGTGCTGGTTACAACCGGTTCGGACGCGCAGAGCCTTTTTCCTCGCAATTTGGTAATTGGCACTATAGATAGCCTTGCACCAGAGGCTTCGGGCCTTTCGTTGTATGCCGCCGTAACCCCGGCTGCCGATATTCTAGGCGCTACCGAGGTGTTTGTTATTACCTATTTCCTTGGCCAGGGGGAATAGGCGAACTACACAGGCAGTTAATGGCGGAGGGTGAAATAGCAGGCGACCGCCTACACATACGGAGTAGCTGTATGACTACGAGATTTAAGCTTGTGCTCACCAAAAATATGGCGTATCTGCTGCTGTTGTACCTGCTGTATATATTGCAGGCCACACCGGGGCTTTTTACCGTTTGGGGGGTAAAGCCACTGCTGGTGCTGCCGGCGGCCATTTGCATTGCCATGCGCGAGGGCGACCTTACCGGTGGCCTGCTGGGCGCCTTTGCAGGAATATTGTGCGATACCTCTTCCTTCACCAGCTTTGGGTTCAACGCCATATTCTTTTTGCTATTCTGCGTAGGGGCTGCCTTTGCTGTTATGTTTCTTATGCAGCCCACCTGGGTGAGTGCTACGGGGCTTACGGCGCTGGCACTCTTTTTGCGCAGTGTGGTGGAACATTTCTTTCTGTTTGTTCTGTGGGGCTACGAAGATGCACCCATGCTCTTTTTGTTAAAGATATTTCCACATATTTTGTGGTCTTGCCTGTGGGCGCCGCTGCTCTTTTGGCTTACCGGCAAAATTTATGCCTACTTTTATGCCCAATTGGAGGATTAACCCATGCAGTTCCTCAAACGCTACCCCAGGCAGATACTGCTGGCGCTTTTGGTGCTGGGGGTTTTGTGTTTTTATGTATATAAGCTAATGCAAATGCAGGTAGTGGAAGGCGAGCAATACAGCCGCAAGGCAGCACAAGGTTCTTCCTATAGCCAGGTGCTCAAGGCCGCCCGCGGCGAAATTGTAGACCGCAACGGCCTGCCACTTGCCGTAAACCGCATTGGCTATAATGTAGTAATTAACCGTGCCTTTATGGAAGGCAACAGCGAAAACGAAATAATACTGCGGCTGGTGGAGCTTGTACGCCCCACCGGCGACCAATGGATAGACAACCTACCCCTAAGCCAAACCGCGCCATACACCTTTACAGAGGAAGCTTCTGCCATGGTGGACCGCCTGCGTAAAAGCCTGGGGCTGGGCGTATTTGCCACTGCGGAAGATTGCATGCACTGGCTGATTCAAACCTACCAGCTCGAACTCTACGACCCACCCACCCAGCGCCTGCTGGCGGGTATTCGCTGGGAGATGACCCAAAGGGGCTTTTCGCTTTCGCTGCCCTATACCTTTGCCACCGATGTAAGCCTGCAAACGGTGGGCATTGTAAGCGAACATTCCTTCGAGCTGCCGGGCATTGCGGTGCAGGAGGCCGCACAGCGCCAGTACTTTACCGAAGATATTGCCCCACATATCATAGGCCGTACCGGCCCACTTTTTTCAGAAGAATATGCCGACTATAAAGAAAAAGATTCCACCTATGCCCTGGATGACATTGTAGGGCGTGGTGGGGTGGAAAGTGCCTTTGAAAGCTTGCTGCGTGGGCAAAATGGCAAGCAACGTATTGTGCTGGATGCCAATGGCAAGGTGCTGCAGGTGCAGGAAGAAACCCCCCAGGTACCCGGCAATACCCTTGTACTTACGCTGGATAAACGCCTGCAAGAGGTGGCGCTGCGGGCGCTTGCCCAGGAAATTGCCTACCTGAACGAGACAGCCCCTTCCGGCATGGGCAAAGAGGCCGATGCCGGTGCCGCCGTTGCCATTAATGTTAAAACCGGAGAAATTTTAGCGGCTGTTACTTACCCCACGTACCACACCAGCGATTATGCTACCAACTACCAGGCCTTATCTACCGACCCCACCTGGCCGCTTTATAACCGTGCCCTACAAGGGCTGTATGCACCCGGCTCTACCTTTAAGCCCTGTGTTTCGCTGGCTGCTCTTTCGGGTGGCATTATTTCAGAAAATTCGCAGGTGTTTTGTGCCCGGCAGTATACCTACTATAACGATTACCAGCCTACCTGCCTGGGCTACCACGGCCCCAGAACCGTGCTTACGGCATTGCAGGTGAGCTGCAATGTGTTTTTCTACGACGTTGGCCGCCGCACGGGAATAGACCGCATTGCTGAAACGGCCGCCCAGCTGGGGTTGGGTAAGCCCACCGGCATTGAAATTAATGAGAGCGTGGGCGATATTTCCTCCCCCACTTCCAAAGAACTTTTCTCTACCGAACCATGGTACCCCGGCGACGTGCTGCAGTCTTCCATAGGGCAGCTCTACAACCGTTTTACCCCCCTACAGCTTGCCAATTACGCAGCTACCATTGCCAACAAAGGCCGCCGCATGAAGCTAACATTGGTGAAGAGCATAAACAACTACGGCCAGGATACGATACTGCAGGAAAATACCCCCCAGGTTGCCACCACCGTATGGGGCAGCGAGGTCGATTACGATAGTATAATAGAAGGCATGAAAATGGCAAGCCTGCCCGGAGGTACCTGCTATTCCTACCTGGGGCCAACCCCGTATGCGGTGGCGTCTAAGACCGGTACCCCCCAGACACGGGAATTTCCAAACTCTACCTTTATTGCCTTTGCCCCGGCAGACAACCCCCAGATAGCCGTTGCAATTGTAATTGAAAAGGGGTGGCATGGCTACACCGGCGCCCCTGTAGCCCGCAAAATTTTCGATGCTTATCTACTGAACGATTATTCCATTTTGGAAAACCAAACCCCCGCCGAAGAAAGCCAAACCGAGGGCGAGGAAAACCAAGCAGGTCAGCAATAAGCCTTACCGCCACACGCAAGGTGCCCGCCGTGGGTGTGCGGCTGTGCATAAAGCCCCAGCCCCAGGGGAAATGCCGGAAGGCATTTCCCCTGGGGCTTTATGGCCGGCGAAGCCGGCGGCAAAAGGGCAAGAGAAAACCGCTCGGGTTTTCTCTTGCCCTTTTGCGCACAGCCGCACAGCCCGGCAGGCTGCCTTGGTGGCAGCACAGGCTTCGGCACAGCTTATTCGTACTGCCGTATCAGCCCCACTACCCTGCCCAACACGGTAAGACTATCTGCATAAATGGGCTGTAGGGCATCGTTTTCGGGCTGCAGGCGAAAGCCACCGCCTTCACGGTAAAATCGTTTTACGGTTGCTTCATCGTCTATAAGCGCCACAACAATCTCGCCGTTTTCGGCGGCGGGGGTTTTGCGTATCACCACAATGTCGCCATCCAAAATGCCGGCCTTTATCATACTATCACCGCGTACCCGCAGCGCAAAATAATCTTCGGTGCTACCACGCGCCACATAGGGAATATATTCTTCCACTTCTTCCAACGCAAGTAGCGGCGCACCGGCGGCAACCGTGCCCAGCAGCGGAATGCGCAGGCTGCCCGCCCTGCCTGAAAGACGTATTGCACGGTTGAGGTTCTGGCCTTTGCGCACAATGCAGCCGGCTTGTTCCAGCTCGCCTAGGTATTTATGCACCGTGGAGGTGCTTTTAATTGCAAGGTCGGCACAAATTTCCCGCACGGTGGGTGGAATGGCCTCGCTTTCTTTTGCTTGCAAATATTCCAGCAGGCGTGCAGCCTGTAGGCTAAGCTCCATGTCAGCTCCTCCTCTTACGGCATCAAACACCAAAAAGCCACCGGTTTTAGGGGTGGTTTGCATGACTACACAGTTTGCTATAATACTAACATATTGTGGAGAAAAAAGCAAACATTTGTTTGCGGTCAGGCATAAAATTTTATAATATTAAAGCACCCGGGGGCATAGCCAATTGACGTGGCTGCCCTTTTGGTGTATGATAATAGCCGGGCATACCCGGCAAAGCAAGCGCTGTAGCCAAACCATGCCGCTGTGGCGGAACTGGCAGACGCAAGGGACTTAAAATCCCTCGGTGGCAACACCGTACCGGTTCGATCCCGGTCAGCGGCACCATAGTTTTGTAGAAAGCTGTCGAGTGGAAACTCGGCAGCTTTTGGTGTATCCGGAGGCTAATTTTAGCTTTAAAGAGAGCATTGTGTGTAAAGCGTGCATGCGAATAATGTGTTATCCTAACAAATAAGGAGGTGCTTATTATGCACGCATGGGAACAGATACAAGAAACCATAGACTATATTGAGGCCCATATTTCGGAAGAAATACCAATTGCAGACCTAGCAAAGCTTGCCTCGCTGTCGCAATTTTATTTTCAACGCTTATTTAGCCGTTTGGTTAAAAAACCAGTGAACGAATACATTAAGCTTCGTCGTTTGGCCAAAGCCTGCGAGGTATTGTGCGATACCAATAAGCGAATTGTTGACATTGCTCTTGACTTTGGCTTTTCATCGCATACATCCTTCACCCGCACATTTAAGGAGGCCTTTGGCATTACGCCAGAGGAATTTCGCACAAACCCTGTTCGTCTAAATAATTTTGGTAAACCAGAGCTTTTGCTTAATTACACACTCGTTGATGAAAATGTCCCTTTAATTTCCCAGGGTATTGTGCTGGAAATTACACGTAAACGGCTTTCATTGCCTGAGCATTTTATAGGCCTTACAGGCAGAGCGCCCATAACACAAATTCCTGCCGGTGTGGAACCAGGCATAGATACAATTGGAAAGCTATGGGATACCTTTCACGAAAACAAATTGCTTGTTCCAACCTTGGCGGCCTATGGTGATGAGCTTGGTGTTTCTATGATGGGTGATGAGGAAGGCTATTTTACCTATTTTGCGGGGGGACAAGCGAAATCGAATGAGCAAATTGATGGCTATACGATATGGCAACTCCCGGCAGGTGAATATATAGTATGTTCTTTTGAAGCAGAAAATTTCGAGCATTTGGTAGTGGACGCATTGAACAAAGCGCAAGGGTATCTTTTTGGAACTTGGCTTCCAAACCATAATTTGGTTACGGAAGCGTTTTGCGTTGAGCGTTATAAAAGCCATTCCTCAGATACAACCTGCATGGAATTATGGGTGCTTCCCATGGCCCCACAGCAGTAGAAAATATAACGTAGTGCCACTGCTTTTGTGTGCATTAGAAAACAGCTTTTTTCACACGCCTCGCAGAGTTTGTGGAAACGTATGTACAAACACCCTGCAAACCCATCTAGGGGCTTGCAGGGTGTGTTTATATCTGCCTGCCTAGGCTACTAATTTTCGTTTGCCTTTTCAAAGCGCTCCTTCAACTTTTTATAAAAGTTGGCAAGGCTTTTATCGCCGCCATTATTAGGGAAAAGGCAAAAGGGCAGGCTATCGGAATTTTTATGTTTTATCACGCAGGCACAGCATTTGCCGTAGTTGGGGCAGCTGGTTTTGGGGCAGGGGCATTCTTTTACGTTTCCACATTGCATGGGGGGAACCATCCTTTTGTTTTATTTGCAACCCCAACAAGAAGCAGCATAACGGGCACCTCTACCAACACACCCACAATGGTGGCCAGCGCCACCGGGCTATTAGTGCCAAACAGGGCAATGGCAACCGCCACCGCCAGCTCAAAAAAGTTCGAGGCGCCAATCATGCCGGCGGGCGCTGCAATATTGTGAGGCAGCTTTAGCAGCTTGCAGGCCAGGTAGGCAACCGCAAATATCAGCATGGTTTGCAATACCAGCGGCACCGCAATAAGCAGAATGTGCAGCGGGTTTTCCAGAATAACCCTGCCTTGAAAAGAAAAGATGATGACGAGTGTAAGCAGCAAGCCTGCTATTGTACTGTTGTTAAATTTGGGAATAAAGGTGCTTTCAAAATATTCTGCTCCCTTTCTCTTGGTAACAAGGTGGCGTGTTAGAATTCCACCCCCCAGCGGTATTACCACAAAGAGCACCACCGAAAGAAAAAGGGTATTCCACGGTATCTGCACGCCGCCCACACCCAACAAAAAGGCAACAATGGGGGTAAATGCCACAAGGATGATAAGGTCGTTGGTGGCAACCTGCACCACGGTGTAGGCAGGGTCGCCTTTGGTTAAATGGCTCCACACAAACACCATGGCGGTGCAGGGGGCGGCACCCAGCAGCACCGCTCCGGCTAAGTAATCGCGGGCCAGTTCGGCGGGTATCAACGCCGAAAATGCACCATAGAAAAACACCCACGCAATAAAAAACATGCTAAAGGGTTTGATAAGCCAGTTGGTTACCCAGGTTACAAACAGGCCCTTGGGGTTTTTGCGCACATTTTTAATGCTTTGGAAATCTACCTTTAGCATCATTGGGTAAATCATAAGCCAAATTAAAATTGCAATAGGAATGGATACATTGGCGTATTCAAAGCGCCCCAAAAAGGCAGGAATACCGGG
>CAYYOY010000067.1:0-8283 GCA_964473265.1 uncultured Oscillospiraceae bacterium | reverse complement strand
ATACTGTGAGAGATAAAAACTGTGAGGTTTTGGCATTGGAAAACATTATTCAGGCGCAGGAAGTAACCTTCCGCTATTCCGAAGAAACCGGCGGCACACTGGTGCTGGACGGTGTTACGCTGGACGTGCGCCAAGGAGAATTTTTATGCGTACTCGGCCACAACGGTTCGGGTAAAAGCACGCTGGCAAAACACTTTAACGCCGTGCTGCTGCCGGCGGGCGGGCAGGTGCTGGTAGCGGGTATGGATACCCGCGAGGAAGACCAACTCTATGATATTCGCCAGACAGTGGGCATGGTGTTCCAAAACCCCGATAACCAAATTGTAGCCACCATTGTGGAAGAAGACGTGGCCTTCGCACTGGAGAACATTGGCGTTGCGCCGCAGGAAATTCGCCGCCGGGTGGATGAAGCCCTGCAGGCCGTGCATATGTACGAATATCGCAACCATGCTCCGCACCAGCTTTCGGGCGGGCAAAAGCAGCGCATTGCCATTGCCGGCATTATCGCCATGAGCCCCCGCTGCATTGTGCTGGATGAGCCCACCGCCATGCTCGACCCCAGCGGACGGCGCGAGGTACTGAAAACCATTGCCCGCCTCAATAAGCAGGACGGCATAACGGTAGTGCTTATCACCCATTATATGGACGAGGCCGTGCAGGCCGACCGTGTGGTGGTAATGGAAAAGGGGAAAATTATTGCGCAGGATACCCCCGGCGCGGTTTTCTCGCAGGTAGAGCTTTTAAAATCGGTAGGGTTGGATGTGCCGCAGGTTACCGAGCTGGCCTACGAGCTGCGTAAAGCGGGTTACCCCCTGCCGCCCGATATTATTACCGAGGCACAGTGTGCCGGCGCTATCAAAGCGCTTTTATGCCAGTAAGCAAGAAAGGTTAGGTTGCAGCATGCCTTGGGCAGTTGAAATAGAAAATTTAAGCCATGTCTATTCCAAGGGGACGCCCTTTGAAAAAACAGCGGTAGATAGTGTCAGCCTGCAAATAGAAACAGGCGATTTTGTGGGCGTTATCGGCCACACCGGCTCGGGGAAATCTACCCTCATCCAGCACCTGAACGGCCTGTTAAAGCCTACCTCCGGCAAGGTACGTATCCACGGGCAGGATATTTGGGAAAAGCCCAAGGAAATTCGCAAATTCCGGTTTCAGGTGGGGCTGGTATTCCAATACCCCGAATATCAGCTGTTTGAAGAAACGGTGTATAAAGACATTGCCTTCGGCCCGGGGAATATGGGCCTTACGCAGGAGGAAATTCACCGCCGGGTGCTGGCTGCGGCCGATTTTACCGGCCTTTCCCAGCAGCTGCTGGAAAAAAGCCCCTTTGAACTTTCGGGCGGGCAAAAGCGCCGGGTGGCCATTGCCGGTGTAATGGCCATGGAGCCCGATGTGCTTATTCTGGATGAGCCCACCGCCGGGCTCGACCCAAAGGGCCGCGATAAAATTTTAACCGAGCTGGCCGAATACCACCGCCTGCGGGGCAACACCGTGCTGCTGGTTTCGCACAGCATGGAGGATATTGCCCGCTTTTGCCGCCATGTGCTGGTAATGAACCATGGCAAGATTGTCATGTTTGACGAAACCGAGCGTGTGTTTGCCCGCGCGGCAGAAATTGCCGCCATGGGCCTTTCGGTGCCGCAGGTTTCTTCTCTGTTTGCAAGCCTGGCGCAGGAAGGCCTGCCGGTAAACCCGCATGTATACACCGTTGCCCAGGCCAAGGCCGAGCTGCTGCGTCTGCTGCAGGAAAGGGGGAAGGCCACGCCATGCTAAAGGATATTACCATTGGCCAATACTTCCCCGGCACCAGCCTGGTGCACCGGCTCGACCCTCGGGTGAAAATACTGCTTACCCTTACCTTTATTGTGCTGCTGTTTATGGCCAAAGGCCCCGGCGGGCTGGGGGTAGGGCTGCTGTTTCTGGCCGTGGGGTATGGCGTAAGCCGCATTCCCCCGCGTATGATTTTGAAAAGCCTGCGGCCGGTGCTGCCTATTGTGCTGTTTACCGCGCTGCTGAATATGTTCTTTGTGCCAGGGCGGGCGCTGTTTTCTTGGTATTTTATCACCATTACTGCCGAGGGCGTTACACTGGCGGTGTTAATGTCGGTGCGTATTGTCTGCCTCATTGCAGGCACCTCGCTGCTCACCTACACCACCTCGCCCATTGCCTTAACCGATGGCATTGAGCGCCTGCTTTCGCCTCTAAAACGCCTGAAGCTGCCGGTGCACGAGCTGGCAATGATGATGACCATTGCCCTGCGCTTTATCCCCACGCTAATAGAAGAAACCGATAAGATTATGTCTGCGCAGAAAGCCCGCGGGGCCGACCTTGAAAGCGGCGGGCTGGTACAGCGCTCCAAGGCACTTATCCCTATTCTGATACCGCTGTTTATTTCGGCCTTTCGCCGGGCAGAAGAACTGGCGCTGGCCATGGAATGCCGCTGCTACCGTGGGGGCGAGGGCCGCACCCGCATGAAACAGCTGCGGGTAACGGGGGTAGACTGGCTGGCCGGCCTTTTTACCGCCGCTTGCCTGGCCGGCGTGCTGGCAACCAATTTCTACCTGCCCCCCATGCTGTAAATTTGAGGTGCAAACATGCGAAACCTTGCCCTTACCCTGCGCTTTGTGGGCACAAACTTCCACGGCTTTCAGGTGCAAAAGAACGCCCGCAGCGTGTGTGAAGCACTGCAGGACGGGCTGGAAGCCATTCTCGGCAGCCGGCACGAGGTAAAGGGTTGCTCGCGCACCGACGCGGGTGTGCACGCCAACCAATATGTGCTTTCCTTCAAAACAGAAAGCCGCATTGCCTGCTCGCGCCTGCCGCTGGCGCTTAACACCGCCCTGCCGGCCGACCTTGCCGTGCTGCACTGCCGCGAAGTGCCGGAAGATTTCCACGCGCGCTATAGCGCCACCGGCAAGCGGTATATCTACCGTATTTACAACAGCCGCCTGCCCGACCCCTTTTTAGAGGGCAGAGCTTGGCGCATTCCCGCCCCGCTGGATGAGCGCCTTATGCAAGCGGCAGCCCCCTACCTTACCGGCCGGCGAGATTTTTCTTCCTTCTGCACGTTGGATGACCACAACCGTGACAAAGATAAAGTACGTACGGTGCACAATATAGAAGCCCACCGCGAAGGCCAGCTTATTACCATTGCCGTAACGGGCGACGGTTTTCTCTATAATATGGTACGCATTCTCTGCGGTACGCTGGTGTATGTGGCGCAGGGTAAAATTCCCTTAGAGGCGCTGCCGGGCATTGTGGCCGGGCGCGACCGCAAGCTTGCCGGGCCTACGCTGCCCGCCTGCGGGCTTTACCTGGACGAGGTGTTCTATGAGTAACCAAGTGGCCGATTTTCAAAAGCTGCGCCGTAAGCGCACCGCTGCCCGCCTTATGCGCCGCATGCTGCTTCTTCTGCTGGCTGCCATGCTGGTGGTGGCCGGCCTTGCGCTGGTGCGCCGGCTGGAGTTTACCAGCCTCTCTACCTGGCCGGGCGACCTTTACGCCAGCCTGCGGGGTGGGCCGGGCTTCCCGCTGGAAAGCCCGGGCGAAGGCGCGCTACAGCTACTGGCCATTGGCAACGACCCTGTGCTGCTTACCGATACCAACCTGAATATTTACAATGCTGCAGGGCGGCTCATTGCCTCCTACCAGCATGGCTGCCGCACTCCTATTGCCCGGCAGGCCGGGGCACGGCTGCTTACCTACGATAGAAGCGGCAAAAACCTGCGGGTAGACACCCGCAGCCAAAACCTTTACACCGCGCAGTATCCTGCCGGTATTCTGGCGGCCGGGCTGGCCAAAAACGGCAACCTGGCGGTAGCCACAGCGGCCGATTATTATCAGGCGCAAATTACGGTGTATTCCCCCGGCTTTCAAGAGCTTTTCACCTGGTTTACTTCCGATTACCAGGTATACGACCTTGCCCTTTCGCAGGATGGCAGCCTGCTGGCTGTGGCCGCAGTAGATGCCCGGGAGGGCCGCATTTACTCCAGCCTTATTTTCTTCTCGCTGGATAGTGAAACCCCCCAAGCGGTGGTAGAGCTGCCGGGCGAGCTGGTGTATTCTCTGCTGTTTGGCGAGGATGGCGCACTGCAGGTAGTGTCCAGCGACAGCCTGCGCCTTTACGATAATATGGGGATACAGCAGGGCATGCTAGCGTATGAAGGCCGCCGCTTGCTATATTTTGACAACACCCTGCCGGGCCGCCCCACCGTTGCGCTGGATACCCACGGAGACGGCAATACCTTAACCCTTGCCACCGCCTATAACGCCCTGGCCGATATTTACCAAACCACCGCACAAGGCCCGGTGCTGGGCCTGCGCAGCCTACAGGAAGGTGCTCTGCTGCTCACCGGCCACAGCCTTACCACATTTAACAGCGACCTTACCCATATACAGCAGCAGGAAAACAATGGTTTGCTGTTGTGCGCCCCTACTGCCGACTATATTTACACCTTTTCGCCCGCCGAATTAGACCGGCTGTGGCTGGAAAAGCTGCCCGAAGCTTCGCAGTAGTAGCCCTTATACATACTTTTGGGGTTATCCCGGAAAGAAGGCAACTATGCAAGACAACCTTTGGCTGTTTTACGATGCACTGGCGGTGCTGGCGGTGCTGCTTTCGGCCTACCACGGCTTCCGGCAGGGCTTTGTGCGCACGCTCATTTCGTTTGTGGGCTCGCTGCTGGCGCTTTCGCTGGCAGTATCGCTTTCGGCCCCCATTAGCCAAATGCTGTACGACCGTTTTATAGAAGCCCGGCTGGTAAACTATGTGGAGGAGCGCCTAGCCCTTACCCCAGAATCTACCCAGAAAACCCTGCAGCTGCTAGAGGAGGTTTCGGGCAACACCCAGGCACTGGTAGAAAGCATTTCTGAAAGCCAAATTATGTCTTACTTTGAGGGCATTTTAAGCCAAGTTACCCCCCAACGTCCCCCCCGCGATACACCCGGCAGCTATAGTGCCTTTTTAGAAGCGCTGCAATCGGGCAAGAGCGCGCCGCAAGCCATTACCGATGTAGTGGTCGCCCCGCTGGCGCTGCCGGCTATCCGCCTGGTTACCGGGCTAACGCTGTTTGCCCTGCTTATGCTGTTGGTGCGCATTTGTTCCGGCCTGCTGGGCGAAATTGCCAACAAGCTGCCGCTGGTTTCCACGCTAAACCGCCTGATGGGCGGCGCGGTAGGGGTTGCCTGGGGCGTAATGTGGTTGTATATTGTTGTTATGCTGCTTATGGCCGTTGTAACCACCTTTGGAGATTTCAAATTTTTAAATGCCCAAGCCCTTGCAGAGGCCAAGCTGCTTAGTCATATTGCGGGGCTTGCGCCACCGCTGCTCTAGCGCTGTGCTGCAATTTCCCCGGCAAAAAGACAAAACCGGAGGGTGACATGAAAAAACGCATGCCTATAAACCTGCCCAACCTGCTCACATTGCTGCGCCTTTGCCTCGTGCCTGTTTTTTTGTGGGTGTTCTTTTGCCTGCCGCAGAGCGGCAGTGGCCACCCATTGGCAGCGGGCGTGCTGCTGCTTGCCGGCTTAACCGACGTGCTGGATGGTTTTTTGGCACGCCGGCTGGGGCTTATTACCGAATGGGGCAAAACCTACGACCCTTTGGCCGATAAGCTGGTGCAAAGCGCAGCGCTGGCCGCTATTTGGAGCATGCTACCGCAATATTGGATGCTCTACACCTTCTTGCTGCTTAAAGAAGCCGTTGTGCTGCTGGGCGGGCTTGTAATTTACAAAAAAAACCACCATGTAGCTTCGGCTCAGTGGTTTGGTAAGCTGGCAAATGTTATATTCTATATAGCAGGGTTAATTATTATTTATGACGGCGGTCTGCCCGATTCTTACGCACTGGCGCTTTTGGGGCTGCTGCTTGCCGCCATGCTGTTTGCCGGTGTGCGATATCTCGTGTTTTTTCTGCGTCAAACATCCAAAACTCTACAAGAAAGCAATCAACCCAAATAATGCCGCAATTGCTGGAAAAACATTTCACCGCCCCCGCCATATTTTTTAATAACTTGTTCATAACAATAGGATATAGTATATAGTGTGCAATTGCGCCAAAAGGAGAAATCGACTCCCATGAATATGATGTGTACAAAATGCAAAAAAAGAATTGCCGTTATCTTTATGACACGAATGGAAAACGGCGAGAGCGTAAACGAAGGCCTGTGCCTGAAGTGCGCCAAGGATTTAGGAATAAAGCCCATAAACGACCTTGTGGATAAAATGGGCATTACAGATAACGATATAGACGCCGTAAGCGACCAGATGATGGATTTGCTGGAGGAAAACGACGAAATGTTTTCCCCCGGTGGGGCTATGCCTTTCCCTTTTATGCAAAACTTTTTAAACGCAAATGGCGAAGCCACACCCCCACAGAAGGAAGGTAAGCCCCCCAAGCAAAGTAAAAAAGAGAAGGACGCCCCCCACGGCGGGGAAGAGAAGAAGTATAAATATCTCGACGGCTACTGCGAAAACCTAACCGCCAAGGCCGCCGGCGGCCAGATGGATACCATTATAGGCCGCGACAAAGAAATTTACCGAGTGCTGCAGATACTCAACCGCCGCACCAAAAACAACCCCTGCCTCATAGGTGAGCCGGGTGTTGGTAAAACCGCCATTGCCGAGGGCATTGCCCAGCGCATTGCCCAGGGCAACGTGCCGCCCAAGCTGGCCGATAAACAGCTCTTCATGCTGGACCTTACCGCACTGGTGGCCGGCACGCAGTTCCGCGGCCAGTTTGAAAGCCGGGTAAAGGGCCTGGTGGAGGATATTAAAAAGGCCGGCAATGTGATCATCTTTATTGATGAAGTGCATTCGCTGGTGGGCGCAGGCGATAGCGAAGGCTCTATGAGTGCCGCCAACATCCTAAAACCCGCCCTTTCGCGGGGGGAAATTCAGGTAATTGGTGCTACCACCTTCAACGAATACCGCAAGCATATTGAAAAAGATGCCGCACTGGAACGGCGTTTTCAGCCTGTTAAGGTGAGCGAACCCACCATTGCCGACACCATTGACGTGTTGCGGGGCATTAAAAAGTACTACCAAGAATTCCACAAGGTGCGGGTGAGCGATTATATTGTGGAACGTTCGGTGGTGCTTTCCGAACGGTATATTGCCGACCGCTTTTTGCCCGATAAAGCCATCGACCTACTGGATGAAGCCTGCTCTTGCGCGGCCCTGCGTAACAAAGAGCTGGCGGAATATCTTACCCTAACCAAAAAGGCCGACATATTAAAGGCACAGCTGGATGAGATGGAACAGCAGACCGAAGAGCCCGATTACGAAGCTCTGGCCCGCCTGCGGGCGGACACCATTGCCGCCGAACAGCGTATTGCCCAGCTGGAGCCCACAGCTCTTGGCCAGAGCGTAACAGATGAAGACCTTGCCAAGGTAATAGAGCTTTGGACCGGAATACCCGCCAGTAAGATACAAGAAAGCGAGCTAAAGCGCGTAGCCGGCCTGGAAGATGCCCTTAAGGCAAAGATTATTGGCCAGGATGAAGCTGTAGAGCTTGTGGCAGCGGCGGTGCGGCGCAGCCGGGTAAATATCACCGGCAGACGGCGGCCTGCCTCCTTCATCTTTGTAGGGCCCACCGGTGTGGGCAAAACCGAGCTGGTAAAGGTGTTAAGCCGCGAGCTTTTCGACGATGCCGACCCGCTGATTCGCCTGGATATGTCGGAATTTATGGAAAAGTTTTCGGTTTCACGCATTATTGGCTCTCCCCCCGGCTATGTGGGCTATGACGAAGCCGGCCAGCTTACTGAAAAGGTGCGTCGTCGCCCCTATTCGGTGGTGCTGTTTGACGAAATTGAAAAGGCCCACCCCGACGTAATGAATATCTTGTTGCAGATATTGGACGAAGGCCGTATTACCGATGCACAGGGGCGTACTGTTTCGTTTGAGAACACCATTATCATTATGACCTCCAACGCCGGTAGCGAACGGCAAAGCTCTATGGTGGGCTTTAACCGCACCACAGGTGAAATTGCCAAAGAAAAAGCCATGAAATCTTTGCGAGAATTTCTGCGCCCGGAGTTTCTTGGCCGCGTGGACGAGGTGGTTGCCTTCCGTCCGCTGGACGAAAAGGATTTTGAAGCCATTGCCCGCCTGATGCTCGACGAGCTGAAGGGCCCGCTAAAGGAAAAAGGTGTGGCATTTTCCTACGAGCAGGCGGCGGTGCAGGAAATTGGCCGCCTTGCCTTTGGCAAAAAATCGGGCGCACGCGACCTGCGGCATATCATTCGCAAGAATGTGGAGGATATGATTTGCCTGCGCCTGGTG
>CAYYOY010000066.1:0-8429 GCA_964473265.1 uncultured Oscillospiraceae bacterium | reverse complement strand
ACCAGGTGCGTCAAAGTGTTGCCGAACAGCTTGGTAGGGTGCAGGCCACTGCCGGCGCTATTGCCAAGCTCGACACCCTGCTCAGCTTTGCTACCATTTCGGCGCTGAACGATTACTGCCGCCCGGAGGTTGACCTTTCGGACGAGCTTGAAATTGTGGAAGGCCGCCACCCGGTGGTAGAAAAGGTGCTCGAGGGTCTGCCCTTTGTACCCAACGATCTTTCGCTCAATTGCAGCGATAGGCAGATAGCCATTATCACCGGCCCGAACATGGCAGGCAAGTCTACCTATATGCGGCAGGTTGCCCTCATTGTGCTGCTCGCGCAGGCAGGCTGTTTTGTGCCGGCAAAATCGGCCAAAATTGGCGTGGTAGACGGCATTTACACCCGTGTGGGCGCAAGCGACGACCTTGCCGCAGGGCAATCTACCTTTATGGTGGAGATGAGCGAGGTAGCAGCTATCCTAAGAAACGCTACCTCCAAAAGCCTGCTGATTTTAGATGAAATTGGGCGCGGCACCTCTACCTTTGACGGCATGAGCATTGCCCGTGCAGTACTGGAATTCATTGCCGATAAAACACATTTAGGGGCCAAGACGCTCTTTGCCACCCACTACCACGAGCTTGTCCAGCTGGAACACGAGCTTAACTGTGTTAAGAACTACAACATAGCCGTGAAAAAGCGGGGAGAAGAAATTATCTTTCTGAGGCGTATTATACCCGGTGGCGCGGACGACAGCTACGGCATAGAGGTTTCGCGCCTGGCCGGTGTGTCGGAATGGATTATCCGCCGGGCCAACGAGGTGCTGCAGGCGCTGGAAGAGGGGCAGGCCGTTGCATCTGTTGCCCAAAGGCCGCCCCAGGCTCAGCCGCAGTCTGTATCAGACGCGGTGGAAAGCGCCCGCCGCACCGTTATTGAACGGTTGGAACGGCTGGACTTCAACACCATCAGCGGCATAGAAGCCCTAAACTTGCTCTATGAGCTAAAGCTGCTGCTGGGAAAGGAGTAACCTCTTGGCAAAAATAAACCTGCTGGAAAAACAAATGGCCGAGCTCATTGCCGCGGGCGAAGTGGTGGAACGTCCCTCCAGCGTGGTGAAAGAGCTGGTGGAAAACGCTATAGATGCCGGCGCTACTACCATTGCGGTAGAAATTCGCAATGGCGGCGTTACCTACCTGCGCATTACCGATAACGGCGAAGGCATAGAGCCGAGTGAAGTGCCCAAGGCTTTTTTGCGCCACGCTACCAGCAAGCTGCGCAGCCCGGAAGACCTAGCCTCTATTGCTACGCTGGGCTTTCGGGGCGAGGCGCTGGCCGCCATTGCCGCCGTGAGCCGGGTAGAGCTGCGTACACGCACGGCCGGTGCGCAGCTTGGCTGGCAGTACTGCATAGAAGGCGGGCAAGAAACAATAAGCCAGGAAACCGGCTGTCCGCCCGGCACCACCATCATTGTGCGGGATATTTTCTTCAACACCCCCGCCCGCATGAAGTTTCTAAAGAAAGATAACACCGAAGCCGCCAGCATTGCCGGTGTGCTGGATAGAATGGCCCTTTCGCACCCGGAGATTTCCTTCCGTCTTATTCGCGAGGGCCAACACAAGCTGCACACCCCCGGGGACGGTAAGCTGCTTTCAGCAATACAGGCTGTGCTGGGTAAGGAATTTGGCCGCAGCCTTGCCGAGGTTGCCTACCAAAAAGACAACCTCGGCATAGAGGGCTATATTACCAAGCCCGAAGCTGCCCGCCCCAACCGCGCCATGCAATACCTTTTTGTAAATGGCCGCATGGTGCGTTCACAGGCTTGCGCCGCCGCACTGGAACAGGCCTTTCGCAACCTACTGCAACCGGGCAAGCTACCCGGCTGCGTACTGAAACTAAAAATTCCCTACGAACTTGTGGATGTAAACGTGCATCCGGCCAAAATTGAAGTGCGCTTCTCAGATGAAAAGGCGGTGTTCGACCTTATCTACTACGCCTGCCGCACGGCGCTGGCCGGGCTAAACCCTGCCACCCCGGCCACAGAGCTAGGGTTGCGGCTTGCACAGGCCCCCACATTGCCTGTTCCGCCCCTTGCCGGCCACCAGCTGGTGTTGGAGCAGGGTAGTGCACAGCCCCCCCAACGGGCTCAAATTGCCTTTCCTGCCTTTGCCACGGCCACGGCCGCACCGGTTTGTGCTACCAGCCTAGCCGGGGAAAGCAGCTTTATTTATCAGCCACCGGTAAGGCAAGCCCTGCCGGCTACACCCAGCCGGGGGAGCATGGCTGCACCGCCGCCCCCTGAAGAAGGCACAACGCCACTTACCCAGCCAAGCTGCCAAGCTGCGCCGCAGCCAGGGGATTGTATACCCACTACTGCGCCAAGCCTTGAGCTGCCAACTGCGCCGGTTACTATTACGGCACCCGAGCCCGTTCCCCAACTGCTGGGCCAGTTGTTTGCTACCTATTTGCTGGTGCAGCAGGGCGACGAACTTCTGCTTATCGATAAACATGCCGCACACGAGCGCCTGCTCTTTGAAGAGCTTAAGCAAAGCGATACCTCCCGCCGGCAGCTGCTGCTAACCCCGCTGCCGGTAACCCTGCCGCCCGAACACCACGCAGCCGCCCTGCAAAACCTACAGGCCTTTGCCGCATTGGGCTTTCTGGTGGAAGATTTTGGCGACCACAGCCTGCTGGTGCGCGAAGTGCCGCTCCTGCTGGGAAGTGGTGATATTGCATCGTTGGTGGCAGAGCTTGCCCAGCGCCTGGCAGAGCATCACACCAGCCTTACCCCACAGGCTTTGGATGAACTTTACCATATTGTAGCCTGCAAAGCGGCCATAAAGGCCAATAGCTTTACAGCCCTACAGGAACAGCAAAAGCTGCTGGAACGTCTGCAAGCAAGCGGGCTGCGCCACTGCCCCCACGGACGGCCCGTTACCATTTCTATTACCAAGGGGGAAATTGAAAAAATGTTTGGTAGACGCACATGAGCATAGAAAAAATTCCCCTGCTGGTGGTAACGGGGCCTACCGCTTCGGGCAAAACCGCCCTGGCGGTGCAGCTGGCAAAGCAGCTTAACGGCGAGGTAATCTCTGCCGATTCCATGCAGATTTACCAGGGCATGGACATTGCCACCGCAAAGCCCACCCCAGAGGAAATGGCAAGCGTACCACATCACCTTATCAGCCTGCTACCGCCCAGCCACCCCTTTAGTGTGGCGGAATATGTAAGCCTGGCCCATGCCGCAGCGCAAGATATTCACAGCCGGGGTAGGCTACCCATTCTGGCCGGGGGCACGGGTTTGTATATTTCCAGCATGGTCGATAACCTTACCTTCACCCCCGAGCCCAGTGACCCTCAGCTGCGCAAGCAGCTGCAGGCATTGGCCGAGCAGCAGGGCGGGGAACACCTGCTTGAAATGCTCCGGGGCTTCGACCCCGAAACGGCTGACACACTGCACCCCAACAACCTGGGGCGCATTATCCGTTCCATAGAGGTTTACCGCCTTACCGGCCGCACCATGAGCCAGCAGCGCAGCCTTTCCCGTGCAACCCCCTCACCCTATAACCTATGCATGCTGGGGCTGAATTTTCGCCACCGCCAACGGTTATACGACAGAATTAACCACCGGGTGGATGTTATGCTGGAGCAAGGGTTGTTGGAGGAAGCCAGGCAGGCCTTTCAGAGCACCGGCCCCACGGCAGGACAAGCCATCGGCTGCAAAGAGCTTTACCCCTATTTGCAAGGCAATGCCGAGCTGCAGCCCTGCGTGGAAAAGCTTAAACAATCCACCCGCAACTATGCCAAGCGCCAGCTTACCTGGCTGCGCAGAGAACCACGCATCCATTGGCTTTACCCAGACGCGCTGCCGCCCGGCGAAAGCCTGTTTGCAGCCGCGCTGCTGGTAACCCAAACCTGTTTTTATAGCAAAAAGGAGGAAGAAAGGTGAAACAAATGAACCTGCAGGACTTATTCCTGAACCAGGCAAGAAAGGACAAAATTGCCGTTACCATCTACCTCACCAACGGCTTTCAGTTTAAAGGGATTGTAAAGGGCTTCGATGCATTTACCGTGGTGCTGGATACCGACGGCAAGCAGAACCTTGTGTACAAGCATGCCATCTCCACCATCATTCCTGCAAAATTTATTAATCTGGCCGAAGCCAACGGGGAATAATCAGCCATGAATTCAGTTGTAGCACGCCTGCTTTCGCTGCTGTTGGTGGCCTTTTTGGCTGTTTACACCGGCTACCAGGCCTACCGCTATTTTTACAGCCCCTACCGTACCGAGCGCGCCATTAGCTACCATGTAACCGATTCTGTACGCATGAAGGCACTGGTGCTGCGGGAAGAAGCGGCGCTGCCCTTTCATGGCGGTGGGGTGCTTAGTCTGCTGGCACGGGACGGTGAAAAGGTAAACGACCGTAGCCTGCTGGGGTATGTATACGCTTCGGAAGAACAGGCGCAGTACATGAACCGCGTGGCCGAGCTGGAGCAAGAAATACGCCGCCTGGAGGCACTGGGCACACCCGAAGCGCTAATGCACCTGAATGTGGGCCTGCTGGGAAACCAAATTAGCGGGCAATTGGTGCAGCTTTCGCAGCTTTCGGCCTCCGGCAATGCCGGGCTGGAACAGGATATGCTGGGTAGCCTACAAGAGCTACTGAACAAACGCCAGCTGGTAACCGGCCAGACACAGAGCTTTAGCGGCGCCATTGCCCGGCTTACACAGGAAAAAGAAAGCCTTCTGGCCCGGGCGAGCGGGGCGTACACTCAAATTGTTTCGCCGGGTGCGGGCTATTTTTCGCGCTATACCGACGGCCACGAAGCCACCCTTACCCCCGCGCTGCTGGAGGAACTGAATAACAGCCAGCTTGCCGCCCTTATTTCCGGCAGCTACCCCCAAAGCACCAACACTTTGGGCAAACTGGTAACCAGCCACAATTGGTACCTTGCCGCACTGCTGCCCAAGCGTGAGGCCGCTAAATTTATCCCCGGCAATGTTGTTACCCTTGCCCTAGCCACCAAAAGCCTAACACCCATTCCCGCCGTGGTGTGGGAGGTTGGCCAAGCCGAAAACGACCTCTGCCGTGTGGTGCTGCGGTGTGATATTATCAGTGCCGATCTTCTCACCATGCGTAACCCCACCCTAAAGGTAAACTTTAAGCAGTATAGCGGCCTGCGGGTAAGCAACCAGGCCATACGCATTGTAGACGGCCAAACAGGTGTATATGTAAAAACCGGCTACGATATTCAGTTCCGCCCGGTGCGTGTTATCTACGAAGAGGCGGGCTATGTCATTTGCAGCAACGAACCGCTGGAAGTGCTGCAGGACGGGCAGCCCTACACACCGCCGGATGAACTGCAAATGCAGGAAGAAGATGCCCTGCAGGAGGAAGAAACCTCTGACCGGCCCAAGGGGCTGAACCTTTTAGACGAAGTAATTATCGGGGGTGTAGGGCTGTATGACGGAAAACCGCTTACCTAACATTGCCGAAAACCTAAAACGCATCCAAGCACAAGTTGCCGAAGCGGCACTCGCCGCCGGCCGTAGCCCGCAGGATATCCGCCTAATGGCCGTAACCAAAACTATGCCTGCAGAGCTGGTAAACCAGGCCATAGAGCAGGGAATAGACCTGCTGGGCGAAAACCGAGCCCAAGAGCTGTTAGAAAAACATGCCCGCTATACCCCCGGGGCGGAAATTCACTTTATCGGTGGGCTGCAAAGCAACAAGGTGCGGCAAATTCTCGATAAAGTGTGCATGGTGCAATCGGTAGACAGGCTTTCGCTGGCGCAGGAAATCAGCCGCCAATGCGGGCGGCTGGGCATAGATATGGATATTCTGCTCGAGGTAAACATAGGCCGTGAGGCCAGCAAGGCTGGGGTGCTGCCCGAGGCGCTGCCCCAACTGGCTGCACAGGTCGCTGGGCTGCCGGGGCTACGTATCCGCGGGCTTATGGCAATCCCCCCGGTTTGCGAAAAACTTTCGCAGGCGGAGGGCTATTTTTGCCAAATACAGCAATTATTTGTTGACATAAAGACCCAAAAAATAGATAATGTTTGTATGGATGTCTTATCCATGGGCATGTCGGATGATTTTACCGCCGCCATCCGGCAGGGTTCCACCCTGGTAAGGCTGGGGCGGGCTCTCTTTGGCAGCAGGCGCTAATACATTCCGGCAAAAAATACACGGGAGGAAATTTCAATGGGCTTTATGGATAAGTTTAAAGACTTCATGGGTTTACCCGATGTTGACTACTATGAAGACGAAGAGGAGCAAGATTTTCTAGGTGCCGAAAAGCTTACCGGGCGGGGCAAAGCTGCCGACCGTTTCGATCGGGCTGAATCTGCCCCTCCTCTTGATACCCGGAAGGATAATAAGGTTGTAAACATTCATGCCACCACCCAGCTGCAGGTGGTGCTGGTAAAGCCCGACCGCTTTGACGAAGCCAGTGCCATTGCAGACCACCTAAATGCCAAGCGCACAGTGGTGCTAAACCTGGAAACTGCCGCCAAGGACGTTGCCCGTAGGTTGATCGATTTCCTTTCCGGCGTAGCTTATGCCAATGACGGCCAGATTAAAAAGGTGGCCAATTCCACCTATATTATCACCCCCTATAATGTGGGGATTATGGGGGACGATTTCCTGGACGAGCTGGAAAGCAGCGGTGTATTTTTCTAGCCGTTTAGGCCGCCTTGGGGCGGCAGCCCAAAACTATTTTTTGCAGGGGAGTTGTACAAATGGTAGCACCAAACGAGTTGTTAAGCACCCGTTTTGACAGAACTGCGTTTGGATACAGACCCGACCAGGTTGATGAATACATGAACAAGGTGGGCGTAGCCATCTCGCGGCTGATGGAAGAAAACCGTCAGCTGGAGGACAAGCTGGAAATTCTGGCCGCCAAGGTAGAAGAATACCGTAGCGACGAAGAAAGCCTGCGGGCCGCACTGCTGGGTGCCCAGAAACTGGGCGACAGCGTGATACGCGATAGTAAAAACAAAGCGGAAATTATTATACGCGACGCTACTGTCCGCGCCGAACGGCTGGTGGAAGCCTCCCAAACCAAGCTCAACCGCGAGCAATCGAACCTTACACGCCTGCAAAAAGAGGTTTCAGATTTCAAAGCAAAGCTGCTGGGCATATACAAGCAGCACCTCGAAGTTGTTTCTGCCCTGCCCGAGTTAGAGGGTGCAGGCTATTCTGGCGAACTGCCCCTTTCGGGCGAAGTGGTGCTGGAACACCTTGAGCAGCCGGCAACACCCGCACCTACCGCAGAGCCCGCCCAGCCCGCTGCCGAGAGCTACGATTTCTCAGCCCAGCCACAGGAGCAAGAAGCACCAGAACCCCAGGCTGCAGGGCGCGCCTCGCGCTTTGGCGAGCTGCGCTTTGGCAAAGATTTTTCTTTAACCGGCGAACTTCCGCCTTTTATGAATACCTAAGAAACGCCCGGCACAATGCCGATTACAACCGGAAAAGCACAATTGCCGCCTGGCCTGCCGGTATACGGCAGGCCACAGGTGCGAAAGAAAAGGGAGCGAAACAGGAACATGCCTCAGGATTATAACACCACCTTAAACCTGCCGCAAACCGAGTTTGCCATGCGGGCAGCACTGCCGCAGCGTGAACCGCAGCTTTTGGCCCAGTGGGAAGAGCAGCGGTTATACTACAAAATGATAGAGAACAACCAGGGTAAGCCGCTGTATGTTCTGCACGACGGCCCGCCTTATGCCAATGGTGATATTCACCTGGGCACCGCACTGAACAAGGTGCTTAAGGATATTATTGTACGCTCTAAAAATATGATGGGCTATCAGTCGCCCTACCTGCCGGGGTGGGATACCCACGGTCTACCAATTGAACTCAAAGCTATGAAGAAAATAGGGGTGGAAAAGCTCTCCTCTAAGGTAGAGCTGCGCAGCCACTGCCGCGAATTCGCCCTGCACTATATGGAAAACCAAGCACAGCAGTTCAAACGCCTAGGTGTGTTGGGCGATTTTGACGACCCTTATTTAACCCTTAAGCCGGAATTTGAGGCACGTCAAATTGAAGTGTTTGGCGAAATGGCTAAGAAGGGATATATCTACAAGGGCTTGAAACCCGTGTACTGGTGCCCCGATTGCGTAACCGCCCTGGCCGAAGCCGAAATTGAGTATGCCGAGGATGGCTGCGATTCTATCTATGTAAAGTTTGCCGTAGAGGACGACAAAGGCCGCCTGGCCGCCCTGGGCGCTAAGCCCGGCAAGACCTTCTTTGTCATCTGGACCACCACCACCTGGACACTTCCGGGCAACGTGGCTATTTGCCTGGGGCCGGAATTTGAATACTGCGTGGTGCAGGCGGGCGAGGATGTCGGTCGGCGCCATCAGTGCGCCCTGGGCTCCAGCCTCAACGCACTGGGCCAGCGCCAGCAGGGCGACGACCGTCTTGCCGGAGCCGACGTCGCCCTGCAGC
>CAYYOY010000065.1:0-8440 GCA_964473265.1 uncultured Oscillospiraceae bacterium | reverse complement strand
GAACAGCCTGCTCATAATGATTGGCTTACTTACACTCTTGCAATTGCCGCTATTGATTGCCAATACTATAAACTGGATGCAATTTCATTGGCAATCGTTGGGTACTGGCCTTAGCATTCTAATTTTGTACACTTTATTTTTGGGTTTTATGTCCTATGCCACGCTGCGCGTTGCGTCTATTCGGCGTAGGCTTCAAAAAGAGCGTGCGCTACACGAATAGGCTTCGTTCCTCCCGCCCACTATGGGCGGGCTTTTCTTTTGTTTGGTGTGACTTCCAATTCATTCCACTTGACATTTAGGCTTTTAAAACTTATTATAAGTAAACTTACTATAAGTACTATTATTAAGGAGATGCAACTATGTTTACCTACCAACATTCTGTAACAGGCCCCCTGCACTTAGAAAAAGTATGGCAGTTTTATGAGGACGTTTCGCTCTGGTGCGAATGGGATGTGGAAATTGAAACCGTAACACTAAATGGAAATTTTGCCCCCCACACCACCGGCGCAATGCGGCTGAAAAACGGCCAGCAGCTCCCCTTTGTGCTGGACGAAGTAACCCCGCAGAAAAGTTTTTCCACCCGCTCGCAAATGGGCCCACTTGTTATAACATTTGGGCATGTTGTTGACTGTCTTGGCGATGGGTTATATACTATTACTCATACCGTAGCAATTACCGGCGGTGACCCACAACAAATGGAGGGTATGGGTAAGGCAATTACCGCTGCCATTCCCCAAAGCATGCAGCGGCTGCTTTCCCTTTCAAGATAGCAATGAAATTTTCAGCCTTTCAAAACAGCGAGGAAAGCTTGGGCCTGCTTTTTTGGCAGGTTTCTACCCTGTGGCAGCGCGAAATTAAAAAAGCTTTGCAGCCCTTTCAACTCACACATACGCAGTATGTGCTGTTGGCTGTGGTAGAAGAATTAAGCGAAAAGGGCCGGGCCATTACCCAAAAGGAAATTTCCGATTTTTCCTCCATAGATGTTATGACTGTTTCCTCCGCGGTAAGGCTACTTGAAAAAAAGTGGCTACTATGCCGTCTGCCCCATGAAAGCGACACCCGTGCCTATAGCATAGTAAATACCCCGGCAGGCAAGGCGCTGCTACAGCAGGCCGTGCGGGAAGTAGAGAGCGTAGACGAGCGTTTTTTTAGTAAGGATGTTGCAACGGCTGCACAGTTGGCAGAGTTGCTGTTGTATTTGAAAGAGAGCAACCAGTAGAGAGAAGGAAGTGGCTTATGAGCATACGCAACACCATTGCGCAGTACCATGCCTGGCGGCAGGGCGTGGTGCACACCACCCTAAACCCCGAAGGGCCGGGGGCTGTGCGCATTCACCTCATTCCGCCGCGTTGGCGGTTGTTTGGGCACAGGTGCTATGTTGTAATACTCAACGGCTATTACATCCTGCCACTGGGCTATTCCTGGGCCATACTGCTAAAGAATTTCATCCTGGAAGTAGATGCCTACGCCGGTAAACCCATGACCGAAACCGATATGCAGCAGGTAGTGGAACGTGCGGTAAGGCTTACCCGCCGCACCTACTACGATATTTCGGAACAAGCCCTTACGCACGATTTGGGGGAAATTTTGCAGGTGCTGTTTTGCATTGCGCAGGGCAAAACCCCCGAAAGCGAAATTGGCACGCTTTCTCTGCGGGAATACGCACCGCAAATGTCGGCCCCTCACCGTATGGATTTAATGCTAAGTGCCATGACCGATAGCAGTGGCAGCTGGAATTGCAACCTGAAATGCCGGCACTGCTATGCCGCCGGGCAGCCGGGCGCCGCACTGCCCGAGCTTACCACAAACCAGTGGAAGCAGATTATAAACCGCCTGCGAGAAGCGGGTGTTCCCCAACTTACCTTTACCGGTGGGGAACCCACCCTGCGGGAAGATTTAGCCGAGCTTATTGACCACGCCAAATGGTTTGTAACACGCCTAAACACCAACGGCGTACTGCTAACCCCCCAGCTGTGTGCCGCGCTGCGCCAAGCCAGCCTGGATAGCCTGCAGATTACCTTATATTCCAGCGACGCTGCAGTACATAATGCCCTGGTGGGTGCCGGGGAGCAGGGCGTAACCGGCAGCTGGGAAAAAACTATACAAGGGCTGCGCAACGCGCTGGCAGCAGGCCTGGATGTAAGCGTAAACACGCCTATCTGCCGCGACAATGCCCACTATTTGCAAACCCTGCGGTTTTTACAGGCCGAGGGAGTGCGCTACGTTTCCTGCTCGGGGCTTATTGAAACCGGGCGGGCGGCCAAGCAGCCTTCGCTGCAAGCCAGGCTGGAGCAAAATTTCCTTTCGGACATTCTGCGCGAAGCGGCCGCGTTTTGTGCGCAAACCGGCATGGAGCTCAGCTTTACCTCCCCCGGCCAAGTGGAGCCCGCGCTGCTGCAAGCGCTTAAGCTGGCAGTGCCAATGTGTGGGGCTTGCCTTTCCAACATGGCCATTGCGCCCGATGGTAGCGTTATGCCCTGCCAAAGCTGGCTGGGGGAAGCCGCTCCACTGGGCAATTTGCTGCGGCAAAATTGGCGCAGCATTTGGCAGCACCCTACCTGCCGCAAAATTCGTAATATGCAGCAGGACGAAGCGCTGCACTGCCCGCTGCGGGTGGCTGGTGCCACAAAGGAGGTTGCGGTATGAGCAAGCAAAAGAAACGTCCGTTGCCTACAAACAGCGGCCCGGAGCTAGCCCCAACCCACAAATGGCGCTATTGGTGTGCGGGCTTCCTTGTAGCGCTGGGTTTCATTGCTGTTTTCTATTACATTTTCGCTGCCAACCAGCCCCTCGACCGCCTGCTCGATTACCAAGTGCATGTGGCACCCCAAGAGGACGGCAGTGCAGAAATTACCTACCGCTACCGGTGGGAGGTGCTCAACTCTTCAAGGGAAGGCCCGCTGGAATGGGTAAAGCTGGGTATGGCCAACCAATATTACGTGCTGCTGGAATATGGCGGTGCCATTGAAAAACCCCGGTCTTCCACAGAAACCCACCTCTCCTTCGATTTAGACAAAAGCTACTACAAAGGCGAAGTGGCGGAATTTTGGTTCACCGTGCGGCAGAATGTACTGCTCTGCAGAGACCACAACACTTCCCAGCCCTATTATGATTTTACCCCTGGCTGGTTCAATGGTATGGAAACAGCACATTACCGCTTTTCTTTGGAAAACAACGTCCCTATACAAAGCCACAATGCCGATTATGTGGTAGGCAACCAGCTGGTGTGGGAAGGCAGCCTGAAAAAGGGTGGCCAGCAGCAGATGCTGGTGCATTATACCCCGGGCTCCTTTGCCGAAGAAGATATGCTTACCCAATGGACAAAGCCACCACAAAGCTCAGGTGGAGAAACATTTGGCCCCGACCCCATTATTATTCTTTTCATCTTGCTTACAGCCGGGTATCTTGCCTTCAAAATTGCTTGGCCCAACAGCGGTTACGGTAAGGGCAGGGGCTACACCGGTGGCCGCAGTTATTTTGGTGGGCACAGGGGTGGTGGTTGTGCCTGCGCCTGTGCCGGTTGTGCCTGTGCCTGCGCCTGCGCGGGGGGTGGCCGTGCAGGCTGCACCACTAAAGATTTTTACAGCAACAACCCCTACGAAAGCACCATTGCCCACCTAACCGCAAATGCGCAAGCAGCGGGGGAGCTTATGCCATAAGCTGGTTCTGCATTTACGGCTCATTGCTTCTTTATGTATCTGCTATACGCCAACAGCGCCCTTGCACTGCAAGGGCGCTGGGTGCTGCCTCTCTACGCCAGCAAATATTCCCAAACTCCTTTCGTTTGCCATTCGACAAATTTTGCAGTATACTGGAAAAAAAACAGTAAGCGGTGGTAGGTTGAAAATTCAGTTTGTATTGCCGGCTCTGGAAGAAGCCAAAAGCCCCTTCTGGCGGCCTATTAAATATTCGTTGTTTCCCCCCTTGGGGCTGGCAACACTGGCGGCCTTTTGCTCGCCGGATGACGAAGTACAGTTGCTGGACGAGCATGTGGAACCCATGCACTTTGACGAAACGCTCGATTTAGTCTGCCTGCAAACCTACATAACCAACGCCTACCGGGCCTACGAAATTGCAGACACTTACAGAAGCATGGGTGTGCATGTGGCCATTGGTGGCTTGCATGCAACCTCGCTACCCGAAGAAGCCCTGCAACATGCCGACACTCTGCTTTTGGGGCTGGGCGAGGGGGCTTTTCCTGAATTTCTGCAGGATTTCCGCAAAGGGAATGCAAAACGGGTGTATGAAGCACAACCGGTTGCCTGCGAAAGCTTTCGTTCCCCCCGGCGCAATTTAATTAAGCGCGAAAATTATCTTGTGCCCAATTCGTTGGTTTTTTCGAGGGGCTGCCCCAACCGTTGCTCTTTTTGCTATGTAAGCTCATTTTACAAAGAGGGTAAATCGTTCTACACCTACAAGCTGGATGCAATTTTAAAGGAAATTGAAAGCCTAAAGGGCCGGCATCTCTACTTTTTAGATGATAATTTATTTGCCGACAAGACCCTCTGCAAAGACCTTTTTACCCAAATGAAGGGTATGGGCAAGCTTTTTCAGGGTGCTGTTACGGTGCGCGACGCACTGGACGAACAGCTGCTAGAGCTAGCCTACGAGGCCGGGCTGCGCAGCGCCTTTATTGGTTTTGAAACGCTGGATAGCGGCAACCTGGCCTCTGTAAATAAAGACACAAACCGCCTGGCGCATTATGAAAAGGTTATTTCGGCCTTCGACCGGCTGGGTATTATGATAAACGGCAGCTTTATTTTCGGCCTGCAAAACGATACCCAAAATGTTTTTCACGATACCGCTGCCTGGGCGGTGGAAAGCGGCATTACCACCGCCACCTTCCACATATTAACCCCCTACCCCGGCACACAGGTATTTGCTGCTATGCACGAGCAGAATAAAATTACAAGCACCGACTGGCGTGAATATGACACCCGGCACCTTGTTTTTTCCCACGATAAAATGAGCAAAGAGCAAATGGAGGCCGGCTACCGCAGCGCTTATACTGAATTTTACCGCTGGCGCAACATTCTTGCGGCTTCACAGCAGCATGAGCGCTTGGGCATGCAGTGCAAGCATTTTATGTATTCGGGCGCCTGGAAAAAGTTTGAGGGCGTGTGGAACTTTATTATTAAAAATAACCTGCTGCGTGAATCTCGCAAGATTTTGGAAGCCACCCTGAAATAACCACTTTGCAAAATAGCCGGCAGCCTTCAGGCACCGGTTATTTTTCATTTAGGTATTGTTTTATGCTTGACATTGACGCAGCGTAAGGGTTTATACTACTCCTGGAGGTGAAGAGATGGAATATACCGTAAGCAAACTGGCACAATTGGCGGGGGTTAGCCCACGCACCCTGCGCTACTACGATGAGATTGGCCTGCTTAGGCCGGCTTCCCTGGCAGAAAATGGTTACCGGTTGTATGGCCAGGCCGAGGTAGATACCCTGCAGCAAATTCTTTTTTACCGTGCGCTGGGGGTAGAGCTTGGGGAAATTTCTGCTATTCTGGCCAGCCCCAGCTTTAAACGGGAAGAAGCGCTGCAAAATCATCTTTCAGCGCTACTGCAAAAAAAGGCGCAAATGGAGCGGCTCATTGAAACTGTAACCAACACCATTGCCGCTACGAGAGGAGAATGTAGTATGTCTGACAAAGAGAAATTTGAAGGCTTTAAACAAGAGCTTGTAGAGCAAAACGAAGTAAAATATGGCAAAGAAGCGCGCGAACGCTATGGCGAAACGGCGGTGGATGCTGCCAATGCTAAGCTAATGGGGCTAAGTGAAGAGCAATATGCGCGAGCCGAAGCCCTACAGCAAGAAATGCTGGAAGCCCTTAAAGCCGCTATGCAGCAAAACGACCCCGCTGGCCCGCTGGCCCAAAAAGCCTGTGACTTGCACCGCCAGTGGCTTTGCCACTTCTGGGCAGAGGGGGCCTATTCCAAACAGGCCCACAAAAATCTTGGCGAACTGTATGTAGCCGACGACCGCTTTACCGCCTATTATGATGAGCGCATTGCCCCCGGCGCCGCAGCCTTTTTGTGCGATGCACTGTCCATATACTGCCAATAGCCAAACAGCCTTTCTTCCCCTCCATTAATAAAACAGGGCCGGCCACACGAAAGCCACCGTGTAGCCGGCCTGTTGCAATGTTTAAAACACATGGCAGACAAATTGGTATATCCCTTGCAACGCTGAAAACAATACTGGGTGACACCAAAAGCTTCCATGCCGATAGCAAGCTTAGAGCTCTTTACAATCACCAGCAAAATCTTTAATAAAACATTCGACATCCTGTCAGCTTTATGGTAAACTATAGCAAATATTCTACTACATGTTACAGGACGGAAGATAACGCATGTATACTGCCACCACCTTTGATATTGTGCTGATAACGCTGGGGTTTTTCATCATGCTGGGCGCAGTGTTGCTATACTTCCGGCTAAACCGGCGCATGCAACTTATTATCGAGCAGGTAGATACCCTTACTATCTTTCTGTTTCGCACCTATATAGTATTAATGCTGTTCTTTTTGGTAGGCTACGGCTTTTTCGACGCGCTATATCTGCTGCATATTCATTACAACCCTATTACCCTTATTAGCTTTATTTTCTTTTTTGGGGCTATATTTGTGTTGATTGGCATGTTGGTGCAAACTCGTCTTACGCAGTGCATTTTTAGCAGCAACACGCAAATGATACGCATTTTGGTAAACGCGGTAGAAGCCCGGGACCTAAACCTGAAGGGGCATTCTATGCATGTGATGTCTCTTTCGCTAATGATTTACGACGCCATGAGCAAAAACCACCGTGAATTAATTGATAGGCAAAAGCTGGAGTATGCGAGCATTCTGCACGATATTGGCAAACTGGGCATTCCCGAAAGCGTGCTCAACAAGCCCGGTAAGCTGGATGAAGCGGAGTGGCAGCTTATGCGTGAGCACCCGCGCATTGGTGTGAATATTTTAAGCGGCATCCATGGTATGGAAGATATAAAGCAATGGATTCTATGCCACCATGAGCGCCTGGATGGAAAAGGTTATTATGAAATTGCGGCAGACGATATTCCGCTTGCTTCCAGAATCATTGGCATGGCAGACGCTTATTCCGCCATTGTAATGCGCCGTTCCTACAAAAAGGAGGTGCCGCATGATAAAGCCGTTGCCTTGCTACGGCAATGTGTGGGCACTCAGTTCGACCCGTATGTCTTTTCAATTTTTGAAATGCTGGAATGCGCCGCACTGGAACAACTGCTTACGAAAATTCAATCATAAACCAGTATTTTGTTGACAATAAACAATTTTCTGTAGTATACTCACAATAGTCTCTCTTAAACCATGCTTTCTTTGAGGGCATGGTTTACCTGTAGAGTTAATTGGGGTGGCTCCCAAAATTGTGGAGGGGTAGTATGAAACCGAAAAGACAACTGGTATCGCATTTCATTTGCGCTGTTACACTATTAGCTGTTGCAAACATTGTAGCACTCAGCCAACTTGCCATTGCCGGAAAGAACCTACTGTTGCCCGGTTCTTTGCTGGCATTCGCCCTTGGTGTTGCGGTTTGGCTATGCAGCAAGGCTACAAAGGCCATGGGTAAACAAATATACTGGTACGAAAATATATTAAATTCCATTCCCTTTCCTATTTCGGTTACCGATATGAACATGAAATGGACCTTTATTAATAAACTTGTAGAGGACATGCTGGGTGTTCGGCGCACGGACGTGCTGGGTAAACACTGCAGCAACTGGGGGGCAGATATTTACAGCACCGAAAACGGCGATATTCGCGGCCTGGAAATGGGTGAAAACCATACATATTTTAGCAAAATGGGTAAGGATTACAAAGTAACCAGCCAATTCCTTATGGACGAGCAGCAAAACAAAGTAGGCCATATTGAGATTGTGCAGGATATTTCTGCGCTAAGGGGGCAAGAGGAGCGGCTGGAGCTTGTGGGCAAAATTAGAAATTCCTGTGATAGCTTTGTATCGGTTTCGGCCAATTTGGCGCATAACAGCCAAGAGATGGCCCAGAATGCCAGCGACCAAAATAGCTTTGTAGAAAAGCTTTCAGAAGCGATTATAGATTTATCGATAAAATCTATGGAAAATTGTGAATTGGCTAAGCAAGCTTCAGACACCACTGCCACTATTAGGAACCGGGCCGAGCTGGGCGATATACAAATGAAACATATGCTGCAGGCGGTAAACGCCATGGCAGAATCTACACGGTCTATAAATAAAATTATAAAAAACATTGAAGATATTGCCTTCCAGACCAATATCTTGGCGTTAAATGCGGCGGTAGAAGCCGCCAGAGCCGGCCAAGCCGGCAAAGGGTTTGCCGTGGTGGCCGACGAAGTGCGTAACCTTGCTACGAAAAGTGCCGAAGCTGCAAAAACCAGCAGCTCTTTAATTGCCAGCTCGCTGCAAAAGACGGCTGAT
>CAYYOY010000064.1:0-8565 GCA_964473265.1 uncultured Oscillospiraceae bacterium | reverse complement strand
GGCACCCTTACCGGTATGCTGATAGGCACCATTATTCTTGCAATTCTAACCAACGGCATGAACATGATGGGGGTAAACTCCTTCTACCAACAGGTGGCTACCGGCATTGTAATTCTGGTAGCGGTGCTGGTGAACTTTGCCATAGATACCCTGGGCAACCGTGCCAAAACACGGTTGCCGGCGGCTACAAAAGCCGGCAGCTAAGCAAGCAAACCAGCACCTCCGCCCGCAAGGGTGGGGGTGCTGCTTTTTTGCAACCAGGGCAGTAAAGCCGCCAGGTTTGCTGCTAAGATGGCCCCCGAGGCAAAATGCCATGCGGCGTTTTGCCTCGGGGGCCATCTTGAGCGGATGGGTAAACCTTTTTATCCACCTATACGCAAGCTGTGGCGGTAAGCGACCAAATTTCGGTGTTCTCAATGGTCTGCCCGGGGATAACCGGCTGTTCGGGGCCAAAGGTTTCCATTTCGGCCATCCAGTTATCCTGCCCCACAAACACGGCAATGTTACAGCCGTCCAGCGGGTAGGGCGCGTTTGCAATAAAGGGCGAATGCTTGGTAAAGGTAAGACCCTTTTCGGCCCAGGTGGCATACACAATGCCCTGGGGGGCCTTTACACAGCGCTTGGTAAGCACCCCGGCGGGCGTTACAAGCATTTCATGCTCTGTAAAGGTTACCTGTGGGTCGTCTATGCGCACGGTGTTGCCCATAAACCTGCGGGGGATAATAATTTTCACAATATCCCAGCTGGTATCCTCCCCCAGCGGCACTGCCATTTGCTTGCCGGCGGGGTTTATGCAGGTGGGGCTCCACACCCCGCCCGAAAAGATGGTAGGCCCGTGGTTGGTAATAAAATTGGTTACGCCAAAGCTGCCGTCCAGCCGAGCCTGCACCCGCATGCCCCGGCTCACCTTAAAAATGGGGTGGGGCGGGCTGATGGCGGTTACGGTGTCGCCTGTAATTTCCACCCGGCAGGGGTCGTTATCTGCCATATAGGCATCGACAGCTTCGTCGGCCATGGGGCGGGTTATCCACACCCGGTGGCCGCCGTGCAGCTTCCAATCGCCCACGGCAATGGCGTCCTTTTCCCAGTAGAGAAAGTTATCTTCCCGCGTGCCAAAGTGGGCAATGCGGGGCCCACAGCCGGTTACCAGCACCAGGCGGGCGGTAGAGGTGGTAAATTCTATGGCATCCAGCCCGTCGTAGGTGGTTTGTTCTATGCGGTTTTTTTCCAGCAGCATCTGCCCACCCCCTAAAGTGCAAGACAGTAAATGGCTTCCACGTCCGCCCGGGTTACCGGCGGGCAGGAGGCCAGCTTGCCGTCGGCGGCAAAGCTTACCCGCACTACATCCTCCACAAGGGTGGGAATATCGGCCTCGCTGGCGCCAAACTGGCTTATTCTGGTTTGTACGCCATGCTTTTCTATGTAGGCTTCAAATTCCGCCGTAGCTTCGGGCAGCGCCTTGCCAAACATGCGCTGGGCAAACTGTGCATAGCGGGCATTATCGCTGCGAGTGGCAAAAAACTTCATCCAGGCCAGCATCATTACAGCCAGGGTTGCACCGTGGGTGGCGTTGTAGCGTGCCCCCAGCACATGGCCCATTTGGTGCATAGGTGCCCAGCCATAGGTGCCCGAAAGTACCCAGCCGTTTAGCGCAATGGCCGAGGCCCACTGCATTGCACCCCGGGCCTGAATATCCTGTGGGTTTTCAAGCACGGTGGGCAGGGTGTCCAGCACGGTGCGCACAAGGCCTTCTTGCAGTCTATCTTGCAGGTCTAGGTTGACGCCCGGGCTGCCGTTAAAGTAGCCTTCCAGCGTGTGGGCAATGGTATCCAACGCGGCACAGGCGGTTTGGTAGGGCGGTAGGGTGGCAGAAAGTGCAGGGTCTACCAATGCCACCTTGGGGTAAAGGCAGGGCGCCCAAACGTAAGATTTCCGCACCGTGGCTTCATCGGTAATTACCGCCGTGGCATTCATCTCACTGCCGGTGGCCGGCAGGGTGGGCACCATTATAGTGGGCAACGCCTGGGTGGGGGGAATTTGGCTACCGTCGCTGTGGCTAAAGCTTATCATGCTGCAAAGGTCGGGTTGGGGGTAGAGCACACCGGCGGCTATTACCTTGGTGCAGTCCATTACGCTGCCGCCGCCCACACCCACCAGCACATCCGCGCCAAATTCTTTAGCCTTGGCAATGCCTGCCTTGGCTTGGGCTATGGTGGGGTTGGCGGTTACCTCTAGAAAATCGCAGCTTGCCAAACCGGCGGCCTTAAGCGAGGCGCGCAGGTTGCCCAGTAAATCGCCATAAAAGCCGGTATCGCTGTAAGAAACCAGCATAGCTCGTTTGCCATACTGTGCCACAAGCGCACCCAGGCCGGGCAGCACATTTTCACCGAAAATTACACGCACGGGGTTGAAGTAGTCGAAGCTATTCATACTTGAGCACACCCACTTTCCCTCTTCGCATTCTCTGGCCGATGGCCACCATTACAATGCCAACCACCAGCAGTACACCCTTAATAATTTGGAAAGCCGCAAAGCTTGCCCCCATAAGCGTTAGCCCGTTTACAATAACGGAAAGCAATATGGCCCCCAGCAGCGTGCCCACCACATTGGTTTTGCCCAGTTTAAGCACCATAGCCCCCAGAAACACCACTGTAAAACCATCCAGGAAGAAAGAACTGCCCATTTTGGGCTGGCCCGAACCATACACCACAAACACCATGAGCACGCCGGCAATGGCGGCAAACAACGCCGAGGTTACAAAAATGGTGGTAAGCACCCGGCCTACCTTCACGCCCGATTCCTTCACCGCCTGGCGGTTTTCGCCTAGGGCGTAAATATACTGGCCGTACTTTGTTTTTTCCTGCACAAACAGGAAAAGTATATAGATGATAATAGCGAGAATAAACATCATGGGAATGCCGGCAACCTCTAAATTGAGGAAAGTATAGATTCCGGAAGATTTAATAACGGGCACCACAATGGGCATGCCGCCGTTGAGTGCCGCCGCTACCGATTTTGCAATGGTAGCCACCGCAATGGTTGTAATAAGAGAATGAAAATTGAATTTTACCACCAGCAGGCTGGTGAGTAGCCCCAGCGCCACACCCGAAAGCACCGCCAGCACCACTGCCAGCGCTACATTCATGCCGCCAAAGGCCAGGTAGGCAAACACCATGCTGGAACAAGCAGCCACATCGGGGAAGGAGCAATCCATTTCGTTGGCGGCAATTACCCAGCTTACCCCCAGCACCATAATGGCCATGTAGGAAGCATTTTTAATAATGTTCATCATGTTCAGGAAGGAAAAGAAGGCCGGGCGCGTTACCGTAAAATATGCCAGCGCCAGCAGCATAAGCCAAAACAACGAAAATTCTGCCTTAAACAGGGTCTTGAACACTTTTTTTACACTAGCCACGGGCTTTCACCTCGCTTTTCTTTGCCGCCTTGGGTTTAAACTCTATTTTAGAAAGCCCGATAGCCGCAATAAGAATGAGCGCCATGGTAAGGTCGCTCCAGTAGTAGGGGATGTTCAGCACCGTAAAGCCGGTGGTAATTACCGTGGCCAGCAGCGAGCCAAACAGTGTGCCCACTACGCAAGGCCGCCGAAAGACCGACCAACCGATGTAAATGGCCGAAAAGCAGGGCATAAGCAGGTTAAGCCCAATTTTTACATTGCCCTGCCCCTGCGCCGCGTTGGATATCATAGCCGAAAGGGCGGCCAGCGTGCCCGAAACCACAAACGCCGCAATGAGAATACGGTTTACATGCACACCGCTAAAAAAAGCAGCCTTTTGGTTAGAGCCAACGGCGTAAAATTCCCGCCCGAATTTTGATTTTTCCAGAACAATATAGGCCAGCACATACAGCGCCAGCATGATATACACCGAAACAGTAATGCCTAAAAAGCGGTATTCCGAAAGGCTGGTAATGCCCGAGGTGGCAAAGTTGGTAAAGATAAAAGCGCCGTCCGAAAATAGGTAGGCCATGCCAAAGGCAATGGAACCAATGGCAATGGTAGAAATAATATCTGGCAGCTTAAATTTCCCTACGGCCAGCCCAGAAACCAGCCCCCAAACCGCACCGGCCACCAGGCCGCCCGCAATGGCCACCAGCGGGTGCAGGCCGCTTTTAATTAGCCAGGCCATAAACATGCCGGCAAAACAGCAGGACATATAGAAAGAAATATCCGACCGGCCCACTACAATTACAAAAGTAAGCCCCAGCGCCGCAATGGCGGTGGAAGAGCACACCTTTAGCATGGTGGTAATGCTGTTAAGCGTTAAAAAGGTGGGCCGCAGCAGTTGGAACACCAGGCAAACAGCTGTGAATAGCACGAAAAATGCTATGATAGTAAAGGCTTCGTTGCTTAGCCTTTCTGTTGGCTTGTTCGGTTGCATTTAGTTCACCCCTATCGTTTCGTTGGAGGTAGCCTTTACCAACATGCCCTGCAGGGTGGTTTGGCTTTCGTCGGCCTCCAGCACAATTTTGCCGTGGTTTACAACCATTACGCGGTCGGCATTGCCCAGCACTTCCTCTGGGTCGGAGGAAATAATAATAACAGCCGCCGTCTTGCTTAGTTCGCGCATGGTTTCGTAAATGCCGCTCTTGGCACCTACGTCTACGCCCACGGTGGGTTCGCAGAAGATATAAATATCGGCCTGCGAAAACAGCCCCTTGCCTATAACCACCTTTTGCTGGTTGCCGCCTGAAAGCTCCATAACCTTCTTGCGGATAGAAGTAGTGGCAATTTTCAGCTTTTCCACCAGGCCTTCGGCCAGCTGGTTTTCCTGCCGTTTTTTCACCAGCAGCAGGCTGCCCAGCACGCGTTCCAGCTTTACCAACGTAAGGTTCTGGGCAATATCGAGGTTGCCAATTTGGCCTTCTGCCTTTCTATCGCCCGGCACGAGAAAAATGCCGTTGCGTATGGCACAGCGGGTATCGGCAAGCTCTACGGGCTTACCCTTTATAGAAAAGGTTCCGCTGCTTTTGTACATGGCGCCAAAGCTTATTTTAGAAATTTCGTCAATACCCGAGCCTACCAGCCCAAATATGCCTAAAATTTCACCCTTGCGCACCTCAAAGTTTATATCCTCCAGCTTGCCTTCCAGGCAGAGGTTTTCGCAGGCAAAGGCCGTTTCGCCCAAATATTCCTTGGTTTTGGGTGGGTAGAGCTGTTCCAGCTTTTGGCCCAGCATAAGCTCGGCAATGTGGTGGGCCTCCACTCGTCCGCCTACCACATCCTCGTGGGCAATGTCCTTGCCGCCGCGGAATACGGTAAAGCTATCGCAAATGGTGGCTACCTCGTCCAGATGGTGGGTTATGTATATAATAGACACGCCTTTTTGCTTGAGCAGCCGCACAAAATCGAAGAGAACGTGCTTTTCTTTCTCGGTTAGAATAGAGGTTGGCTCATCTAAAATTAGGATATTGCACTTTTTGCTCAACGCCCGCAGTACGGCCAGAATTTCCCGCTCGATGGCGCTCAGCGCGTACACCGGTTTTTCTACGTCAATTTCCAGCGGATATTCTTCCAGCAGCCGAAGCGCCCGCTGCTTCATTTCCTTGCGCGAAAGCAGCGAAAATTCAAAGCGCTTGTTGTTTTCTTCCCCCAGAAAAATATTTTCATAGCCGGTAAAGCTTTCTATCATCTGTGGGTCTTGGTAGACAGTGGAAATGCCCAGGGCAATGGCATCCTGCGGGTTTTCAATTTTAACTGGGCTGCCATCTATAAAAATTTCCCCGTCGTCCTTGCTATAAATGCCCGAAAGCACCTTGATAAGGGTAGATTTACCCGCGCCGTTAATACCCAGCAGCGCGTGCACTTCCCCCGGCTTCAGGCTAAAATTCGCCTCGTCCAGCGCCTTTAGGGCTGTAAAGGTTTTGGTAATGCCTTTCATTTCTAAACGATATTCCTGCATAACACAACGCTCCCAATTCAGAGGTTAGAAGTAAAAAGGTTGGAACCCGTGGGCACAAATGCCCCTACCCGGGCGGGGATATACCCCTTGCCTACAAACTTGTTTGTTTCGCCGCAAGCACCCCAACCCCAACTTCATTGGGTGCTTAGTATGCCAATTGTAGGGGAAGGCATACTTCCCCTACAATTGGCGCTATAACCAGGCACAAACTGTTGAAAATTTGCTTATACGCCGGGCACCCAGTTGGCGGGCAGGCCTTTGCCGGTAAGTGCCTTATTCAGTGCGTCGGTGTAGCCGGGCAGGTCGTAATCTAAAACAATTTGCCATGCGGTAAGGTTCTTGCCGTTTACCGAAACGCTTTCATCCTTAATGGAGTAAACGTCGGTAATCATCTTGCTGGTAATGGCATACCCTTGTGCCATTACCAGACGGGGTACGCGTTCACCCTTTACGGTATCCATGGCGTAGCCAACCAGCTTGGTGGGCATTTCGTATACCGATTCAGCCAGTGTCATAACAAACTGCTCGGGGTACTGCTGCATCATGTTGTAGCACTGCTCGCCGCCGTCGGAACCTGTGTACATAATTTCGGGGCGGGTGGCGGCGGTAACGTTCAGGCCTTCAAAGGCTGCGCCGTCCCAGGCACACCAAACGGCACGAAGCTCTTTGTTACTGTCGGCTGCAATCCAGGAAGAAATGGTGTCGGTAGGGGTTACTGCGCCGGTGCTATCCCAAGGCCAGCGATACTGCACCTTAATGCGGGAATATTTTTCCTGCTGCAGAATAGATTTTGCACCGTGCTCACGAGCGTCCCAGCCCTCGTTCATGGGCAGAACAATCATGCCAATAACAATATCGCCGGTGGGGTACTTGGAAATAAGCAGGTCGGCCAGGTATTGCATGGTGGCTCTGCCGCCGGCGTAGTTATCGAACATTACAGTAGAAACCACTTCTGCACCGGGTACATAACCGTCCGAGCTATACACCTTAATGCCGGCTGCTGCGGCCTTTTTAACGGCCTCGGCAATGCCTACAGGGTCGGAAGGGGTGATGAAAAGTGCGTCGGGCTTTTGGGCAATAAAGGCTTCAATCTGCTCCGATTGCTTCTTGGCATCGTAGTTGGCGTCTACAATCGAGTAATCGGTAATGCCGTACTTGGCAAAGTTTTCTTCAAAGCCTTGCTTCTGGCGCTGGCCGGAGGGGTTTTCCATCCAACCCAGCGAAACGGCAAATTTCAGGCCGCCACCGCTGCTCTGGGCGGGGGGTGTTTCGGCCGGCGGGGTAGAGCCGTCTGCCGGTGCGGGTGGGGGTGTTGTCCCGCCGCAGGCTGCAAGGCCCACAAGCAGTGTTACACACAGCAAAAGCGCAAGGTAACGTTTCATAAGTGGTTCCTCCTAAATGTTTAGTTATGTTTAACGTCGCTCAGGACATTAAATCCAGCTTGGCGAGCATATCGCCAATGTCGCACTGCATGTCGGCAATGGTTTCAAACACCGGCAGCAAACGTTCGTACTTGGCAGTTTCGGCGGGGTTGGGGGCAATGCTGGCCTTGCGCTGGGTAATTTCTTTTACCTTTTCAAAGCTGCTCCACAGCCCGCAGCCTACCGCCGCAATGGCTGCCGCACCCAGCGAACCGGCGTCTTGCCCCACGTTGGTTTCAATAATATGCTTGTTGTAAATGCTGGCAAACAGCTCGCGCCAGAAACGGCTTTTGCCGCCGCCGCCCACTATAAGCATTTCGTCCGAAAGGGTAGCCTGCTGCGAAAGCACATTTAAGGCAATGCGCAGGTTAAGGCAAACGCCCTCCAGCGTGGCGCGTATTACATCGCCACGGGTGTGCTGTAAATCGAGCCCCAGGTAGCCGCCACGAATATTGGCGCTGCGGTCCAGTGAGGACCCCCCGGCCAGCGAGGGGTTGAACACCAGCCGGTTTGCACCCACCGGCGCGGCCTGGGCAAGGGCATCCATGGCCTGGTAAGCGTCTGGCCCGCCGGCGGTTTCGGCCGCCAGTAGGTCTTGGCAGAGGGTGTTGCGCAGCCACTGGTAGGAATTGCCTGCCGAGAAAATGGCCGTGGCCGAAACAAAACGTTGGGGCACACAGTGGGTAAATACAAAGGGCTTTTTGGTGGCTTCTACAATAGGCTTGGCACTCGAAACGGCTATCCAGGCCGAAGTGCCCAGCGAAGTATAGGCCTCGCCCTCGCCAATGCAGCCCGCGCCCAGTGCCATGCAGCTGTTGTCTACACCGCCGCAGGCAACCGGCAGGCCCTCGGGCAGGCCAAGCTCCTGGGCCGCCTGGGCTGTAATGCGCCCTACAATGTGCGTAGAGGGGAAAATATCCGGCAGCTTTGCCGCGTCTATACCCGAAGCGGCTATGTATTCCGGCTTGTAGCACCAGTTCACCAAGTCGTACACCCCGCTGCCCGAAGCGTAGGAATAATCGGTAGCCAGCACGCCTGTCATTTTATAGTTGATATAATCTTTGGTGCCAATAAACTTTTGGGTGGCTTCATACACCGCCGGCAGGTTATCTTTATACCACATCAGCTTAAAGACAGCATACAGCGGAGCGGGAAAGCCGTTGCCGGTGGTAAGATACCATTCGGTTTCATCTATTGTTTGAAAAAAGGCCTTGGCCTGCACATCG
>CAYYOY010000063.1:0-8624 GCA_964473265.1 uncultured Oscillospiraceae bacterium | reverse complement strand
GAAAAACTGGCACAAATTGAAGAGTTTTTTACCATTAGCGGAGATTCTCCTGCCGACCCCATTGCCAAAAAGCCCAGCCCCGAACAGCTAGATTGGTCTGCAAGGGTAGCGGTAGCCCAGCAAAAAATGGTGGAAAAATATCGCCTTGATGCCCTTGCCTACTACTACCACGGCAACGAAAGTTACTATGAGCAGATACAGTCCGGCTTTATTGTGGGGCATTCGCTGCTTACCGCGGCGGGCGTTCCCTGCGCCGGCGAAGGCGATATGAAAACCTGCATTGCCATGAAAATATGCGATTTGCTAGCGCTTGGCGGCAGCTTTACCGAGATTGTGGCAATGGATTATGACATAGGAAGCGTTATTTTAGGCCACGACGGGCCCTTCCACATTCGCATATCGGATGAAAAGCCGGTGCTGCGAGGCATGGGCGTGTACCACGGCAAGCGTGGCAGCGGCGTCTCGGTAGAGGCAAATGTGCGCCCCGGCCCTGTAACTACCCTTGGCTGCACACAAACCGCCGGTGGCCGCCTAAAGTTGATTTCCAGCCAGGGCGAAGCGATACGCGAACAAATTTTGCTTATTGGCAACACCCAAACCCATGTGCGCTTTCCGCTTTTGCCCGATGCATATATGGACCGCTGGTTTGTAGAAGCGCCTACCCACCACTGCGCCATGTCTACCGGCACCAACAACCGGCAGTTCGAAAAGGTTGCCCAGCTGTTGGGCATTGATTTTGCAAGTATTTAATGCTATATAGCCGAAAGGAAATACCATGAACAGATACAACCAAGCGAAAGAAATTTTTGCGGGTATCGGCGTTGATTCCGAGCAGGCAATAAACAAACTGGCCGGCATTCCCATTTCTATGCATTGCTGGCAGGGCGACGATGTAGGTGGCTTTGACAACGAAGGCGGGCTTTCGGGTGGCATCGCCGCCACCGGTAATTACCCCGGCAAGGCCACAACACCTGCGCAGCTCATGGCCGATATTGACAAGGCGCTTTCCCTCATCCCGGGCAAACACAGGCTGAACCTGCACGCAAGCTATGCCATTTTTGAAGGCAGCGAAAAGGCGGATAGAGATAGCCTGCTCCCCCAGCATTTTGCACCCTGGGTTACCTTCGCCAAAGAGCGCGGGCTGGGGCTCGATTTTAACCCCACCTTTTTTTCGCATGAAAAGGCCGGCGGCCTTACCCTTTCTTCGGGAGATGAAGAAATACGGGCATTTTGGGTGCGGCATTGCATTGCCTGCCTGAAAATTGCCGAATACTTTGCCAACGAACTGGGCAGCCCTTCCCTGTTGAATATTTGGATACCCGACGGCTTAAAGGATATTCCGGCCGATAGAACATCGCCCAGAGCGCGGCTTAAGAAATCTTTAGATGAGGTTTTGGCCACACCGTACGATAAATCGAAGGTTATTATTGCGGTGGAAAGCAAGGTCTTCGGCATTGGGTTGGAAAGCTACACCGTGGGCAGCCACGAGTTTTACATGAACTATGCCGCCCAAAACAATATTTGCTGCCTGCTGGATAACGGGCATTTTCACCCCACCGAAAATGTGGCAGATAAGCTTTCTTCCATGCTGCTGTTTAACGATAAAGTAGCACTGCATGTTACCCGCTCGGTGCGGTGGGATAGCGACCACGTTGTGCTGCTGGATGATGCCCTAAAGGATATGGCCCTTGAAATTGTGCGCTGCGGCGTGGAAAAGGTGCTTATTGGGCTCGATTATTTTGACGCAAGCATTAACAGAATTGCAGCCTGGGTAACGGGCATGCGCAACATGCAAAAGGCACTGCTGTTTGCCCTTTTGCTACCCAATGAACAGCTTGCCCAATTGCAAAACACAGGCAAGTTTACCGAACTGCTTGTGCTGCAGGAAGAATGCAAAACCCTGCCCTTTGGCGATGTTTGGGAAGAATTTTGCAGCCGCTTGGGCGTTGCCGATTCCCGCTGGATTACCGAAGTGCAGGCATACGAGGCAGAGGTGCTTTCCAAAAGAAGCTAGGCGTAAGCCACTGCCTGCCCTAACGCTACATAGCGGTCTGGCAAAAAACTGCGGAACGGGGGGTTGGAATGACGTATTATCTTGCAATTGATTTAGGTGCTTCCAGCGGCCGGCATATCCTCGGCTTTCTGGATGAAGCCGGCAGGCTGCAAACCGAGGAAATTTACCGCTTTCCCAACGGGTACATCCACAAAAACGGCAGCGACTGCTGGGATTACGACAGCCTATTCTCTCATATTCTAGAGGGCATGCGGCGCTGTACCCAGGCGGGGAAAATTCCTGTTTCGGTGGGGGTCGATTCCTGGGGCGTCGATTTCGTGCTGCTGGATGAAGCCGGCAAAGGTATTGGAGATACCGTATGCTACCGCGACAGCCGAACCGAAAATATTGACCAAGTGGTGTATAGCCGTATTTCTGAAGCAGAGCTTTACCGCCGCACAGGTATTCAAAAGCAGCGTTTTAACACCATCTACCAGCTTATGGCGCTGAAACAGGCGCACCCAGAGCAGCTTGTGCAGGCCAAGGCCTTTTTAATGGTGCCGGAATACTTTCATTACCTTTTGTGTGGTGTTGCCCAAAATGAATACACCAATGCCACTACAACCGGCATGGTAAACGCCGAAAGTGGCAACTGGGATGAAGAAATACTCGCCCGCTGCGGCTACCCCACAGGCATTTTTGGCAGGCTGGCAATGCCGGGCGAAACTCTCGGCGAGCTACTGCCCGAAATTGCCGCTCGTGTGGGTTTTAGCTGCAAAGTGGTGCTGCCCGCAACCCACGATACCGCTTCGGCAGTGGTGAGTGTTCCGTCGGGTGGCGATGCCCTGTATATTTCCAGCGGCACCTGGAGCCTAATGGGCATTGAAAGCCCACTGCCCAACTGTTCGCCCCAGGCACAAAGTGGCAACTTTACGAACGAGGGCGGCTACGAAAAGCGCTACCGCTTCTTAAAAAATATTATGGGCATGTGGATGATTCAGAATGTCCGGCATGAGCTTGGGGATGCCTATTCCTTCGACGAACTGTGCCAGCTGGCCGAAGCCAACCCCATTGGTTCTATTGTAGACTGTGAGGACGCACGTTTTCTGGCACCGCCATCGATGACCCAGGAAATTCAGCGCTACTGCGAGCAAACCAACCAACCGGTTCCCCAAACCCCGGGTGAGCTTGCATGGGTTATCTATAATTCGCTGGCCAAATGCTATGCCACGGCGGCGCAAGAAATTGAGCGGCTTACGGGGAAAGAATATGACACCATTCACATTATTGGTGGGGGCGCCAAGGCAGATTATCTCAACAGGCTTACCGCCCGCGCCGCCGGCAAACGGGTAATTGCAGGGCCCAGCGAGGCCACCGCTATCGGCAATATCCTCTGCCAGATGCTGGGCAGCAAGGAAATAACCAGCCTTGCGCAGGCTCGCCGGCTGGTGGTAGATTCGTTCAATTTAGAGGTATTTCAGGAGATGATGGAAAGCTATGTTTAAAGAATTCGTACATATGTCGCGCATGGTGGGCAGCCGCATAGACTACACCCAGGCGGGCGGTGGCAATACCTCGGTGAAATATGGCGATGGCCTAATGGCTGTTAAAGCTTCGGGCTACCGCCTTTCGGATATTACCGAAACCAGCGGATTTGCCGTTATGAAAACCGACACCCTGGAGGATGTAACCGAGCAGCAGGGCTTTCGCCCACTGCGCCCCTCGGTGGAGGCATCTCTACACGCCATTTTAAAAAAGTATGTCATTCATTCCCACCCTGTTTATGCAAACCTTGCACTATGCTCCTGCCAAGGGGATAAGGCTGTGAAGGCGGTTATGGAACCCTATTGCTACATTGAGGTGCCGTATATTAACCCCGGCGCCGAGCTGTGTGCCGCGCTAAAACGCCAACTGCAGCCCGGCACCCAAGCCATTTTACTGCAAAACCATGGCCTGCTGGTTACTGCCGATACCGCCGATGAGGCACTGCGCTTGCATGAGGAAATTAACAACGGCTTCGCTCGGTATTATAGCGTAGGCCAAAAAGATTTCGATGCTTTTGCCACCATGCTTGCCAAGCCCCTCTACCCCGACCAACAGGTGTATCTAACCCTTACCCCGGCCCAGGCAGAAATTATGGCGGCGGTAATGTTTATCCACTTTACGCTGCGCGGGCGGGGCGAAACACCCCGGGGCATGGACGAAGCCGCCCAGAGCTTTATTGAAGGCTGGGAAAGCGAACATTACCGTAAAACTATAGAAATTTAGGGGTTGGTACTATGATTGATATTCGCGCCGCCCTGGAAAAAGCGGCGGCAAACGCTGGAAACCGAAAAGACACCGGTGGCAGGCTTTCGGGCAAGCTTTGCATTGTAACCGGGGGGGCGCAGGGCTTTGGCTACGGCCTTGCGCAGTGCATGATACGCGAGGGGGCATTTGTAGCCCTGGCCGATATCAATGGTGCGCTTGCACAACAAGCTGCAGATACGCTGGGCGAACGTGCCTTTGCGGTGCAATGTGACGTTTCAAACGAGCAATCGGTAGCCAATATGGTGTGCGCCGTAGTCGAACGGTTTGGGGGTATCGATCTATTTGTAAGCAACGCGGGGGTGCTCACCGCCGGTGGCCTTGACGAGCTTACATACGATAAGTTTGAGTTTGTTACCAAAATAAATTACAACGCCTATTTTCTTACCGTTCAATATGTAAGTGCAGTTATGCGGGCACAATTTGAGGCAAACCCCCAATGGCATGGCGATATTGTGCAAATCAATTCCAAATCGGGCCTGGTGGGCAGCAAAAAGAACTTTGCCTATGCGGGCAGCAAATTTGGCGGCATTGGCCTTACCGAAAGTTTTGCCTTAGAGCTGTGCCCCTATAATATTAAAGTGAATTCCATTTGCCCCGGCAATTTTTTAGAAGGCCCGCTGTGGTGCGACCCTGAAAACGGCCTTTTTGTGCAATATCTTCGTGCGGGGAAGGTGCCGGGTGCCCAAACAATTGAAGATGTGCGCAGGCATTACGAAGCGCAGGTGCCCATAGGGCGGGGCTGCTACCCCCTGGATGTTGCCCGGGCGCTCTATTATATTGTAGAACAAGAATATGAAACGGGGCAGGCCGTGCCGGTTACCGGCGGCCAAAACATGCTGAAATGATGAATGAAATGCTACACAGCGGCAGCGCCCAAGCGCGTCTTGCCGAGCTAAAAAGGCTGGTGGAAAACCAGCCAAAACCCCAGCTTTTACCCCAGTTTTGCAACAACCATGTGCATACTTATTATTCCTTTTCGCCCTATTCCCCCTGCGAGGCCGTCTACTATGCCCGCCTTGCAGGGCTGCCCACTGTGGGAATAATGGACCACGACAGCGTGGCGGGTGCCGAGGAATTTTTGCTGGCGGGTAAAATCGCCTCTATGGGGGTTACCGTTGGGGCCGAGTGCCGCGCCGATATGCGAACAACACCCCTTGCAGGGCGCAGCATTAACAACCCCGACCAAAAAGGGGTAGCCTATGTTTCGCTGCACGGCATTCCCCAGCGCAGCCTAGCGGCCGTTACAGAATTTTTTAGGCCCATGCATGCAGCCCGTGGCGCACGCAACCAAAAGATACTTGCCAATATCAATGCTATTACAGCAGCGCACGGCATTGTTCTGGAATATGAGCGCGATGTGCTGGCAATATCCAAGGCTGGGGAGGGCGGCAGCGTTACCGAACGGCATCTTTCCTGCGCGCTGGCCAACGCTGTGCTCCAAACAGCAGGGCAAGGCCAGGGGGCTATTGCGCTGTGCGAAAGCTTTGGCATTGCCCTTTCCGAAAGCCAGAAAGCTTCTCTTGCCCAGCCTGCCGAAGACTACGCCTACCGTTTAATCTCGGTGTTTAAGGGCGGGTTGCTGCCTCGTGTGTATGTAGATGCTACCGACGAACTGGCAGATATCCATGAACTCGCTCGGTTTTGCAAGGAGCAGGGTATTATACTCGCCTACCCCTACCTGGGGGATGTGGTAAACAGTGTAACCGGCGATAAAAAAGCTCAGAAATTTGAGGATGAATATTTGGATGAGCTGGTTCCCCTACTAAAGGAGCTTGGCTTTTTTGCCGTTACCTACATGCCTGCCCGCAACACGCTGGAACAGCTTACCCGGGTGCAACAGCTTTGCCGCCGGTATGGGCTGTTTGAAATTTCGGGTGAGGATATTAACATGCCCAGCCAGAGCTTTCTTTGCCCCAAGCTGGCCGAGCCCCAGTTTGCGCACTTGGTAGAGGCCACCTATGCCTTAATTGGCCATGAGGTAGAAGCACAGAGAGATTTATCCCTGGCTATTACAGCCAGCCCGGCTGAAACGCCGCTGGATGTACTTGTGCCCAGATATGCCAAAGTGGGTATGGAAAGCCAAGCCGGCTAAAGCAGCCCTATAGTCGGCGCACGTCTTTGACGTGCCAGCAAGCAAGGCTTGCTGCTTATAAAACTGCCAGGCAGTTTTATAAGGTAATTGACTATATAATTGCCGCTCTTATTCGTCCCTTTACAGTGGGGTAAGGGCGGCTTACCATTTTAACTGCCGCTGCAAGACGGCAGAAGGGAGAATTGCTATGAAAACCAAAGCACTACGGCTGTATGGAAAAGATGATATTCGCCTAGAGGAATTTGATTTGCCCCCCATTGGCGAGGACGAAATTTTAGCCCGTGTGGTAACGGACAGCCTGTGTTTATCTTCTTACAAAGCAACGATGCAAGGTGCCGAACACAAACGAGTGCCGGCAGACATTGCCCAAAACCCGGTAATTTTAGGCCATGAATTTTGTGGTGAAATTGTGGAGGTGGGTGCCAAGCACGCCGGCAAATTTAAGCCGGGGCAAAAGTTTGCCATACAACCCGCTCTCAACTATAAGGGTGGGCTGGAAGCGCCGGGCTACTCCTTTTGCTACATAGGGGGCGACGCTACCTATATTATTATTCCCTCGGTGGTAATGGAGCAAGACTGCCTGTTTGTCTACGAGGGCGACGCATTTTTTATGGGTTCGCTATCTGAACCGGTTTCCTGTGTGGCGGGTGCCTTTCATGCCAACTACCACACCCACCCCGGTAAATATCTGCACCACATGGGTATAAAGCCCGGGGGCAAAATGTGCATTATGGCCGGTTGTGGGCCCATGGGCATGTGTGCCGTGCAATATGCCCTGGCGTGCGATATTCGCCCCTCGCTGCTGGTGGTGACCGACATTGCAAGCGACCGCATTGCGCGCGCCGAGAAATATCTTTCTCCCCAGCAGGCAGCAGAAAAAGGGGTTACGCTTATCTACAAAAATACCGCAGGAACCGATGAAAAAACATTGCTACGAGAACTTTCGGGCGGCACCGGCTTTGATGATGTGTTTGTAATGGCCCCCATTGCCCCCCTTATAGAGCTGGGGGATGCTATTCTAGCCTTTGACGGCTGCCTAAATTTCTTTGCGGGCCCCAGTGAAAAAGATTTTACCGCCAAGTTTAACTTTTATAATGTGCATTATGCGAGCTCGCACCTGGCGGCGGCCTCGGGCGGCAACAACGACGACCTTGCCGAGGTGCTGCACCTGCTGGCAAATGGCAGCATTAACCCCGCTTTTATGATCACCCACATTGGTGGGCTGGATGCCGCAGCCGAAACCACCCGCAACCTACCCAAAATACCCGGCGGCAAAAAACTTATTTACACCAACATAAGCCTGCCACTTACCGCAATTGCAGATTTTGCCGAGCAGGGGCGCAGCAACCCGCTGCTGGCCGAGCTTGCCAAGCTTTGCCCCCAAGGGGTATGGACACCCGAGGCCGAGCGGTATCTTATTGCAAACGGCAAGGCAATCTAAATGAAAAGGGAGGCAACCCTACATGGCAAAAGCAATGGTAATGCCCAAACCCGGCATTACGGTAGATGAATGTGTGCTAAGCAAATGGCATAAGAAGGTTGGCGAAACCCTGCAAAAGGGCGACATGCTCTTTTCCTATGAAACGGATAAAGCCACCTTTGACGAGTTTGCTTCGGAGGATGGCGTGCTTCTGGCAGCGTTTTACAGCGAAGGGGACGATGTACCCGCCCTTTCTAACATCTGCGTTATTGGGCAAGAAGGGGAAGACTTTGCACAGTTTGCACCCCAAAAAGACAATGCTTCTAACAATGCAGTGGCTCCCGCCCTTCCAGCTGCCATCGGCACTGCCTCGCCCCCACCCCCGCCTGCCCTGGCTACCCTTATTCCTCCGCTCGCTGCCCCGGCGGCTACAGGAGAATTAAAAGTTTCTCCCCGCGCCCGGCAGCTGGCCGAAAAAAGCGGGGTTGCTTTGGATAGTATTGCCCCCAGCGGCCCCGGCGGCCGTATTATTGAGCGGGATGTGCGCGCGGCGCTTTCCGGCGGCAGCACCGGGGTGCAAATACCCGCCCACGAGCAGCCGCTTGCAGAGGATATTCCACATTCTAACGTGCGCAAGCTAACCGCCAAGGCCATGTATGCATCTATTTCCAGTATGGCACAGCTTACGCTGAATTCCTCGTTCGATGCTTCCCAACTGCTTAGCCTGCGAGCTACTTTGAAGGCAAGCGGCAACCCGGCGTACGAAAAAATTACCCTGAACGATTTAGTTCTGTTTGCAACGGCGCGGG
>CAYYOY010000062.1:0-8676 GCA_964473265.1 uncultured Oscillospiraceae bacterium | reverse complement strand
CCCCCCAGCATATGATAAACGAGGAATAGACATGGCTTTTGGCCCACTGCATAATTTCGCACAGCTCGGCCCAATATTCCACTTGTTCAAATTCCAGCTGCTCGATGGGGGCACCGGTAATAATCATGCCGTCGAAGTATTCTTCGCGGATATCCGCAAAGGTTTTATAAAATTTTATTAGATGTTCTTTAGGCGTGTTTTTGGAAGAATAGGTAGAGGTTTGCAGTAGCTCTACATCCACCTGCAAGGGTGTGTTGGAAAGCAGGCGCAACAGGTGGGTTTCGGTTTCTATCTTTTTGGGCATAAGGTTTAATATGACAATGCGCAGCGGGCGGATGTCCTGGTGTTTGGCCCGTTCCTCCTGCATAATGAATATATTTTCGGCCTCCAGCACTTTGGCCGCCGGCAATTGGTTGGGTATGTTAATGGGCATTCTTCCCGCCTCCTTATGTACGGTGTGTTGGTTTTGCGGCGGCTACAGCCGCGCCTTGGCAGCACACTTCCATAGCTCTAGCACAAAGCTTACATGCCACCTGTGGTAGCAAACAGGCACAGCGCCGGCTATGGGGCTGAACTACATTTTATTATAGCACAAACTGCCCACAAAGCAAAGCCGGCAGGCCGGGCAGGCGGGCAAATAATAAGTTTTTTGCTGTTAATGGTGGGTTTTTTATATTTTTTTGCTCATAAGTACTTGACAAACGGCGCTTTTCAAGATATTATTAACCTTGCGGATTTATACCTGAAAGCCTTTGCACTAAGGAGCCGATAGCCATGCCCACCGGTGTAGGCGTTTTGAGCGACCTTGCGCTAATAGCGCGGTGTCACCAGGGGGACGGCGAGGCTGTAGCACAGCTGATAACCCGCTACATGCCCTTGGTGCGCAGCCGTGCGGCGGGCTTTTACGGCCCCAACCTGGAACGGGACGATTTAACCCAGGAAGGCTTTTTGGCACTGTTAAAGTGCATACGCAGTTTTAATCCCGAGCGTCAGCCAAGCTTTGCCGCCTTTGCAGATAAATGTGTTCGCAACCGGCTTAGCACGGTGGTACGCCGCAGCATAGCAGGCAACAGCCTTTCCCAAGCACGAAACCTTGGCATACCCGAAGGGGACGACGGTTTTTTCGACCCTGCGGCTTGCCTAATTCGGCAGGAGGACGCTGCCGCCCTACGCAAGAAAATAGAATCTCTTTTGTCGGTGTTTGAACAGGACGTACTCAACATGTATCTTAGCGGACATTCCTACAAGCAAATTGCACTTCGCTTACATGCCTCTGCCAAAGCTGTGGATAATGCCCTGCAACGAGCCAGACGAAAGCTCCGGTCGGCCTAGCCGGCCAACACCCCCGTTGCATACCCTTTACAGGGTTGCATATATTCAAATGCCCAAAACCCAGGATTCAGAGCGACAGAACATCTTTGTCTCGCTTTGGCGGTCGGTAAAGGGTAAATCAAGAACCATAAGCGAGGTAGTAACGATGTACACTGACAAGACCTTAACCTGCAAAGAATGTGGCGGCGAATTCATTTTCACTGCTGGCGAGCAAGAGTTTTACGCTGAGCGCGGCTTTGTAAACGAGCCCCAGCGCTGCAAAACCTGCCGCGACGCTCGCAAGAGCGCTTCCCGTCCCGAGCGTGAAATGTTCACCGCCGTTTGCGCTGGCTGTGGCAAGGACGCACGCGTACCCTTCCGTCCCCGTGAGGACCGTCCTGTATACTGCAGCGAATGCTTTGCCAAGATGAAGGAAGAATAAGCCTTTTAACAAAGCAATGCAGGCGGGCGTAGCGTAAGCTGCGCCCGCCATTTTTGTGCGCATTCAAATGGGGTTTGCTGGTAAAATCTTGACGAAATTGGCAGCTTCTGGTACTATAAAATTAGAAAGATTTGGTACAAGCTCTCTTCGGGCTGTGTTACATCATTTGTGCAATGCATACTATATGTTGAGGTGATATTAATGTCTAAAAGCTTAATACGCGAGCTGAAAAGCACATTTGCGCCTCCTGTCACCTTAGAGCAAGTGCCGGTAATTGCCGAGCGCATTTTAAGCGAGCTTGGCGTTTCTACCCTGCCAATTCCCATTGTAGATATTATGAAGCAATTTGGGTTTCGTATTTTTATAAAGCGGTTTGACGACCTTACGCTCTCTGGCTTAATTGCCATAGATGCCGAATTGGAACACACGCTGGGCAGCGACAAGGTGATATGTGTAAGCAAGAGCGATACGCCGGGACGGCGGCGCTTTACGGTTGCCCATGAATTTGCGCATTATTTGTTTGATTTTGACGACAACAGCGCCATAAAATTTTATGACGCTTACAAAACCGACCAATCGGATAATAATGCTGAAATAATTGCCAGCAGGTTTGCCGCAGAGCTGCTTATGCCCCAGGCTATTTTTCAGCAGGAATATGAAAAATTGAAGGATTACAGCTTATTTGAAAAGGTTGCTTCCCTTTCTAAAACCTTTGCAGTACCCCCGAAATCTGTTCAAATTCGCATTGAGCGCGAGCTTGCCAGCCAACTTGTTGGATAGCGGGTGGAATATATGAGCATTGTTGTGCAACCAGATGAGAGAACGACAGAACCTCTCTACACCACAGAAGATGCGAACGAAATTGCCTTTAAAAAGGCCATGCTAAGCCCGGGGGAACCCGCCGACACCGACGAAGAGATGCTGGCGCGCGACGATTACCACCAAATGCTACAGCACAACGAGCAATATTCAAATTTGCTTGAGGCATATGTGCAAAACACCACTGCCATGCTGCACCGCAAAAGGGGCTATAAGCATATTTTCTTTTGGTGTTCGCTGGGGGTAATGGGGTTGGCCTGCCTGGGGCTGCTGGGCGCCATTGTGCTGGCTACAGCACGCCCCGGTGCCAATGTGTTGGCGCTGGTTTCTGCCCCGCTGCTTTCGTTTTTAACCACCTTTTTGGTGCTGCCAAAAATTATTACACAGTATCTTTTCAACCCAGAAGAAGAAAAGAACATGTGCGAGGTAGTTAAAAACATTCAAGAATTTGATTTAAATTTGCGTAAAAATCAACCGCCAAAGCCTTGACATTCCCAAAACCCCATGCTAGAATGAACAAAACTAAAACCACAAAGGCACTGACAGGGAGACCCAAGCCATACCCCTTTTACAGAGATTCGGCAGCTGGTGAAATGCCGAAACTAGGCGGCAAGGGGATGTCACCCTCGAGCCGGGCACTGAACGCTTTGCAGCAAGTAGGGTTGCCCCGCAGCAGCAGCGTTACAGGCTGGGAATTTACCGGGCGGCATTTTGGCTGCCTTAGAATTCCGTTAAGCGGCGCCCGCTTTTTGGGCGCAACTTGGGTGGTACCGCGGGAAGCAATTGCAGACCCGTCCCAATTGTTGAATTGGGATGGGTCTTTTTATTTTGTGTTTACGGAAAGGGGAAAATGTTATGCAGATGCGTCTTGCAGAGGTGGCCGAGCGGCTGCGTGCCATGCGCGAAATTGCCGAGCTTAGCCAGGAGGCTATGGCCAAAAGATGCGGCATTTCACTGGCCGAATATCAGGCAATGGAAAGCGGCGAATGCGATTTTACCTTTGGGTTCCTTTACCAATGTGCCGAAATTTTCGAGGTAGATATGCTGGCGTTGCTTACCGGCACCACCCCCAAGCTGAGCTTTTACAGCATTGTGCGGGCCGGGCGGGGCTTCCCCATAGACCGGCGGGAAGGCTTTCGCTACCACCACCTGGCCCCCCGCTTCAAAAACAAGGTGTGCGACCCGCTGCTGGTTACCGTGCCCTACAACGAAAAGGAGCAGGGGCAGGAAATTATACTTTCCAAGCACGAGGGGCAGGAGTTTAATTATATCTTAAAAGGCAGCCTAAAGCTCTGCCTGGAAGGGCACATCGAGGTGCTAAGCGAGGGCGATTCCATTTTCTTTGATTCCAGCCACGACCACGGCATGATAGCCACCGGCGGGCAGGATTGCATATTTTTAGCCATGGTGCTGCGGCACGAATAGGGGGAATGCTACATGCACAACTTTTATAAACGTTTTTGCAAAGAAGGGTTTGACCACAACGGGGTGCTCAACTATTTTGAGCCGGTTATACCCGAGGGCTTTAACTTTGGCTACGATGTAATAGACGCTATGGCCGGCATAAACCCCGAGCACCCTGCCATGCTTTGGTGCAACGAGCAGGGGGAGGAACACCGCTTTAGCTTTGGGGATATAAGCCGTCTTTCCAACCAGATGGCCAACCTGCTGGATAGCCTAGGGCTGCAAAAGGGCGATATGGTGCTGCTCATGCTGGGCCGCCACCACCGCTTTTGGCCGGCCATTTACGCCCTGCACAAGCTGGGGCTGGTGGCTATTCCCGCCACGCACCAGCTTACCAAGAAAGATTTGCTTTACCGCTTTGAGGCGGCAGATGTACGGGCGGTGTTTTGCGCCGGCCAAGGCGAGCTGCCGGGCTTTGTGGAAGAGGCCGAGGCCGAGTATGGCAAGCCGCTGGTTAAGCTGATGGTAGGCCCTGCCCGCCCCGGCTGGGCAGATGTAGAGGCCCTGCTGCCCTGCCAGCCCGAAAGCCTGCAGCGCCGCGCCACCGCTGTAACCGACCCTATGCTAATGTATTTTACCTCGGGCACCACCGGCTACCCCAAAATGGTGCTGCACGATTATTCTTACCCCATTGGGCACATTGTTACGGCGAAATACTGGCACAACCTGGGGCCGGATAGCCTGCATATTACCGTGGCCGACACCGGCTGGGCCAAGGCCGGCTGGGGCAAAATTTATGGCCAGTGGATGACCGGCGCAACCCAGTTTGTATACGACTACAACAAATTTGTACCCACCGACCTGCTGCGGCTAATAGAGAAGTACCGCATTACCTCCTTTTGTGCGCCGCCCACCGTTTACCGTTTCTTTATTAAGGAAGGCATGAAGGATTACGACCTTGCTTCGCTGCAATATGCCACCACGGCGGGTGAAGCGCTGAATGCCGAGGTGTTTAACCGCTTTTTGGAATACACCGGCGTAAAGCTAATGGAGGGCTTTGGGCAGAGTGAATCGGCCCTGCTTACCGGCAATTTGGCGGGCAGCCGCCCCCGGCCCGGCTCTATGGGTAAGCCTTCGCCGCTGTATACCCTAGAGCTTGTGGACGAAGACGGCCAGCCGGTGGAACCCGGCGCGGTGGGTGAAATTGTGGTGCACGCCCCCGAGAACACCCCGGTTTGCGGCCTTTTCCGCGAGTATTACAAGGACGCTGCCCGCACCCGCGAGGTGTGGCACGACGGCCTTTACCACACCGGCGACACCGCCTGGTGCGACGAGGACGGCTACTTTTGGTATGTGGGCCGCACCGACGATGTAATAAAGGCTTCGGGCTACCGCATAGGCCCCTTTGAAATAGAAAGTGTGCTCATGGAGCACCCCGCTGTGCTGGAATGTGCTGTTACCGGCGCGCCCGACCCTGTGCGCGGCACGGTGGTGAAGGCCAGCATTGTGCTCACCAAGGGCTACACCGGTAGCCCCGAGCTGGTGAAAGAGCTGCAGAGCTATGTAAAAAAACAGACAGCGCCTTATAAATACCCCCGCATCATTGAGTTTTTGCCCGAGCTGCCCAAGACCATAAGCGGCAAGATACGCCGGGTAGAGCTGCGCGGTGCACAGCAATGAGCAGTGCATTGTTTTTTACCGGGGACAAGGGCAGCGGCAAAAGCAGCGCCATTGGCGCCATTTTGCGGCAAGAGGGCATTGAAAAGCCTGCGGGTTTTGTTACAAAAAAATTGCCGCTGCCCGGCAGTGCCGAAAGTGGCATTTACCTTTTACACCCGCAGCAGGCGCTTACCGAAGCTTCGCCCCACAACATGGTGGGCATTAGCCGTGCGGATGGCAGCTTTTCCTGCTACCCGCAGGTGTTTGAAAGCCTGGGGGTGGCGCTGCTATGCCAGCTTTCAGCCGATGCGCTGGTGCTGATGGATGAGCTGGGCTTTATGGAAAGCCAGGCCCCGGCCTTTTGCCGCCGGGTGCTGGAGGTTTTAGATAGCGGCGCGCGGGTGCTGGGGGCGCTGAAAAACCGCTCTACCCCTTTTTTGGATGCTGTACGGGCGCACCCCAATGTGGAGGTGCGGTTGGTGGAACGAAGTTAGCCGCGCAACCGCACCCGCGCGCGGGCGAATTCTGCATAAACCCGCGAGGCAAATTGCCCTGCGGCAATTTGCCTCGCGGGTTTATAGCCGCCGAAGGCGGCTGCTGGGGGGCAGGGGAAGCCCCGGATGGGGACTTCCCCTGCCCCCCAGCGCAGAATTCGCCACCTGCCCGTCTCCCCCACCCACCCGGCCATACCGGAAAAAAGAAACACCGCAGGGTACATTCCCTGCGGCGGCGTATCGTATAAAATTTTAGCCCAGCAGCTGTTTTAGGTAAGCTCCAAAGTCCTTGCCTACCTCGGGGTGCTGCAGGCCAACCTCTACAATAGCCTGCAAAATGCCCAGCTTGCTGCCCATATCGTAGCGCTTCCCAATAAAATCGACACCCATCATGCCGGTTTGGTGGCAGAGGGTGCGCATGGCATCGGTGAGTTGAATTTCACCGCCTGCGCCGGGGGCTTGGTTTTCCAGCAAGGCGAAAATATCCGGCGGCAGCACACAGCGGCCCAGTATGGCAAAGTTCTAAAGCACCTCTTCGGGATTGGGCTTTTCGCGCATATCTTAAACTTTGTAGGCATTGCCCTGCCAGGGTGTTACGCCCAGCGTGCTATATTTGCCAATGGCTTCGGCCGAAACCTGCTGCATGGCCACCACGCCCAGGCCGGTCTGCTCGTAAATATCGGTGAGTTGCTTGCACACCGGCAGCTGCGATATAATTACATCGTCACCATAAAGCACGGCAAAGGGCTCGTTTCCCACGAACGATTTTGCGCAGTATACCGCATGGCCCAGGCCTTTGGTTTCCTTCTGGCGCACATATTGAATGTTAGCCAACTGCGAAATTTCCACCAGCTGGCGGTAGGTTTCTTCTCGTCCGCCGGCCAGCAGGCGTTGTTCCAGCTCGGGGGAACGGTCGAAATGGTCTTCCATGGTAGATTTTCCGCGGCTGGTAATAATAAGAATATCGGTAATGCCGCTCTGCACCGCTTCCTCTACAATATATTGGATGGCGGGCTTGTCCACAATGGGCAGCATTTCTTTGGGGATAGATTTTGAAGCAGGCAGCACGCGCGTGCCCAGCCCGGCTGCGGGGATAACGGCTTTTGTAACCTTCAAGAAGAACCCTCCTGCGTTTATTGGGGCAGGCAGCCGCCTACCCCATTAGGTTATGTGCGTACATAATATAGTAGCTATACAAGAAATAGCCCAGCGTAATGGCGAACACCACCAGCGAAACCGCACCGGGCGAAACGCCGCCGCTACGGTTGAGCCGGCTGATATACCCGGCGGTGTCGCCACCGGCCTGCGCCTTTATGCGGCGAATGTTTTTTATGCAATGCGAGAAATATACTTTGTTAGCCAGCATGCCGCTGGCTAGTGCCAGGCCAATTTGCACCCAGCGCACGGCGTTCATAATGGGCAACAGCTGCTGCATGCTGGCCGTTAGCAGTTGAGGCGGCGGCAGCACCAGCCGGCCAAACTGGCTGGCCATTTCGGAAAAATATTCGTAGGAATACATGGCCCAAGGCACCAGGGTAAGCAAAAAGAGCAGCAACAGCGGTATGGCGAGGGCATACATTTTGCGGTAAAAAAAATATAAAAAGTTAAAAAGGAAGGCGCCAATGTTAAAACCCATCCAACCGGTAGTGCGTTCGGCATTCAAGAAGCGCAGCAAAAAATAGGGGCTGCTGTTGCCCACGAAGGCGGCCAGCTCCTTGGCTTTAATGTCTTCATCCACCTGCTGCTCGGGGTTGTAGGCCAACGTATAGCCCGCCCCGGACATGCTGCCGGGCTGTTGCGCCTGGCCGCCAAAGGGGGGCTGCTGCTGTTGGGGCTGTTGGAAACCCGGCTGTTGGCCCTGCTTGGGCTGCACCAGGCGCACGCCGCAAACCTCGCAGAAAATGCCGTCCGGGGGGTTTAGGGCTGCGCAACGGGGGCAGCTGCGGGTGGCTTTTTCTTCCTGCTGTGGCTCGGCTTTGGGGTGGCCCCACTGTGCGCCTTTGCCGTGCATATGCTGCTGGGCACAGTGGCCTGTCTCTTTATAGCAGGTGCGGTGGTGGGGCGTGCCGCAGGTGGGGCAAACGACAATATCGTCCCCTGCCGCAAAGGGTTTTTCGCAAACCGGGCAGGGCGCACCAAGAAATCTAGTCAAGGTATCAACTTCCTTCCTTAGGGGAATTCGTAGGCACACAGCCGGCCGAAAACTTTGCCTGCAAATATTTCTACAGTAGGTGCTTATTGTACAGGCAGGGCAAAGGGGCTTTTGAGAAACACCCCCACATGCTTGTATGCGGTGAAATTTCAGTTGCGCGCGCGCAATAACGGGCAACCGCTAACAAGCTTCCGCTAGCATTATATACGAATTTTTACCAAATTTCAAACCCTTGGGCTTACCTAAATTTAAACAAAGCGTTAATATTCAAGGAAATACCCTGCTCAGAGTATTGTTGCCCGCATGCCGGTAAAGACGCCAATGCGAAATTGACTTTGTAATTTAAGCAAATTTGTGTATAATTGGTGAAGAATAATTCGGCGTGCCGTCCGCCG
>CAYYOY010000061.1:0-8715 GCA_964473265.1 uncultured Oscillospiraceae bacterium | reverse complement strand
TGAGCACCTCGGGGTCGGCAAAAATCCATTTACTAAACATTACCTTCTGCTGGTTACCACCCGAAAGGTTTTCCACATTTTGCAAAATACCGGAGGACTTTATATTCAGCCGCGCCCGATACTCTTCTGCAATTTTGTTTTCTTCGTTGTCGTTAATAATGCTGGATTGGGTAATTTTATCCAGCGATACCAGCGAAATATTATGCTTAACAGAATCGATAAGTATCAGCCCGGCCATCTTGCGGTCTTCTGTTACATAGGCAAGGCCGTTTTCAATGGCTTCGCTAATGCTTGTCAGGTTTGCGTTTTTGCCGCCAATGCTAAGCTGGCCCGAAATTTTGGTGCCGTAGGCCTTACCAAAAATGCTTAGTGCAAGCTCGGTGCGGCCGGCGCCCATCAAGCCAGATATACCCACTACCTCGCCGCGCTTGGCATGCAGGCTTATGTCTGAAATAATCTGCCGGTCTTTTTCCACAGGGTCGAAGACATTCCAGTTTTCCACGGCAAAAGCAACGTCGCCAATTTGCGCCGAGCGCTTGGGGTAACGGTCGGTAAGCTCACGCCCTACCATTAGCTGAATAATTTTATCTTCGGTGGCCTCTTCAATGCCAAGGGTTTGTATGGTTTTGCCGTCGCGCAGTACAGTAATTTCCTGCGCTACCTGCACAACCTCGTTGAGCTTGTGGGAAATTAAAATGCAAGAGATGCCCTTTTCTTTTAGCCCAACAAGTAGGTTGAGCAGATGCTTGGAATCTTCGTCGTTCAAGGCGGCGGTGGGCTCATCCAAGATAAGAATTTTAACATCCTTGGTAAGCGCCTTTGCAATTTCAATAAGCTGCTGTTTGCCAAGGCCTAAGTCGCGTACACGCGCTTCTACCTGTACATCCAGCCCCACTGCTTTTACCATTTCAACAGCTTTGTTGTGGGTTTTATTCCAGTCGATAATGCCACCAGCCTGCTGCTCGTTGCCTAAAAATACATTTTCAGCCACCGAAAGTTCAGGGATGAGTGCAAGCTCCTGGTGGATGATGGCAATGCCTATTTTTTCTGAATCCTTAATGTCTCTAAAGGCACAGGCTTGCCCATTTACAATAATATCTCCTTCGTAGGAGCCAAAAGGGTAGACCCCACTCAGGATGTTCATAAGAGTAGACTTACCAGCACCATTTTCGCCCACAAGAGCGTGAATTTGCCCCGGCTTAACCCGGAAATTTACGTCCGAAAGCGCTTTTACGCCCCCAAAACGCTTGGTAATTCCCCGCATTTCCAATATGTACTGTTCCATAGGCATATGTTCCTTTTATTAAAAGTGAAGGAAGCGCCAATTGTTGGCACCAGGCATTGCTGATGCCAACAATTGGTGTTGACAGTATGTGTTATTTAATATCGGCCTCGGTGAGATAGCCGGAATCCATAACCAGTTTTTGATAGTTTTCTTTGGTTACGGTATAGGGTATCAGCAGGTACGAGGGAACCACCTTTACGTTGTTGTTGTAGGTGGTGGTGTCGTTAATTTCGGGTTCGGTACCGTTGAGAACCGCCTCAACCATGCCGGCAGCAACGGCGGCAAGGTCACGGGTGTCTTTCAGGATGGTGGAGTACTGGTCGCCGGTGATGATAAGCTTAATGGAAGCGGCTTCGGCGTCTTGGCCTGTAACTACCGGCCATTCGGGTGTGCCCACCTTGTAGCCGAAGGAAGCCAATGCCGAAATAATGCCGCGCGAAATGCCGTCATAGGGCGAGAGCACGCCGTCCAGCTTTTTGCCGCTGGAATAGTTGGCAGCAAGAATGGCGTCCATGCGCGATTGTGCCACAGCGCCGTCCCAGCGCAGGGTGCCGGTTTCTTGCTGGGTTTTCTGGCCCGAAACCACTACAACCGTGCCATTGTCCATCAGGGGCTTAAGTACATCCATGGCGCCTTCAAAGAAGTAGAAGGAGTTGGTATCGTCGGGCGAGCCGGCAAAGATCTCAATGTTGTAGGGGCCGTTGCCCTTGGTGGCCTTCAGCCCTTCTACCAGCGATTCTGCCTGCAGCTTGCCAACGCCGCGGTTATCAAAGGTGGCATAGTACGAAACCGCATCGGTATCTACCAGCAGGCGGTCGTAAGAGATAACCTTAATGCCGTCCTTGGCCGCTTGATCCAGCGTAGCGGAAAGGGTAGAACCGTCAATAGCGGCTACAACCAGCACCTTTGCGCCCTTGGCCATCATGGTTTCAATTTGCGATTTCTGGGTGGGGATGTCGTCTTCGGCATACTGCAGGTCTACCTTGAAGCCCTTGCTTTCGAGAATCTCCTTCATCTTGCCGCCGTCTTTAATCCAACGTTCGCTGGACTGAGTGGGCATAGAGATGCCGATAAGCCCGCCGGCAGCCGAGGGGGTGTCGCTGGCGCTGGCCCCGGCGTTGCCGTTATCGGCAGGGGGCTGGGGAGCCGTACCGCCGCCGCATGCGGCGAGCGAAAGTACCAGCGCGGCCGCTAAAAGCAGCCCTAACAACCTTTTCATTCTTGTGTCCTCCTTAAAATGTCTGTACATATATTGCAAAAAGCGAACAATTTTACTACAAAACTGCTTCGCGAATTGCTTTACTGGGCTAATACTAACAAACATATTCTTATTCGTCAATAATTTATGACATTAAGTAATGATTTTTATATAGATATTACAATATGCAGTATGGACAACTTCTTAAAATGTACAATACAAATTTTTAAATATTTTTACTGCTCATACTTTGCAACAGGTTGTACCGGTAAACAGGGCCTTACGAAATACGGGTGGTCACTCTAGCAAACTATATACACAGCAAAAAAGCACCCCTCACAGCGTGAAGGGTGCTTCGTATGCAGGGGTGTGTTTATTTTCGCAACAGCGGGTTGCCCTGCGGGGCTTTTGCATGGCATATGTGCAAGCAGCCCTATTTTGTTATACCAAAGTAGAGCATGGCATTGTTAAAGCAAATGTCTTCAATTATGCGGCCGGCGGCTTCACGGTCGGGGCAATATTCGCCCTGCTCTATCCACTCGCCAATTAAATTGCAGAGTATTCTGCGGAAGTATTCGTGGCGGGGGTAAGAAACAAAGCTCCGAGAATCGGTAAGCATGCCAATAAACCGGCCGATGAGGCCCAGGTTTGCCAGCACCCGCATTTGCTCTTCCATGCCCTGCTTGTGGTCTTGCATCCACCATGCTGTGCCAAACTGTATTTTTGAGGGAACTTCATGGTTCTGGTAGTTGCCAGTTAAGCTGGCAAGCACCCAGTTATCGCTGGCGTTCAGGGTAAACAGCACGGTTTTGGGCAGCTGGTTTTCTTTCTCTAAAGCATCCAAAAACTTGCCCAGCGGCCGGGCAAGCGGGGTATCGCCAATGGAATCGTGCCCGGCGTTTTCGCCAAGCTGCTGCACCATGCGGGTGTTTTGCTGGCGGTTGCAGCCCACGTGCAGCTCCATTACCCAATTGCGCTTGCGGTATTCTTTGGCCAGGAACAGCAGCAAGTTGGTTTGGAAGCCTTCTGCCTCTTGCTGGGTAAGCTCTTTTTGTTGCATGGCCTGTGCAAACACATGGCCCGCCTGCTCGTCGCTCATTTGCACGTAGGGCATAGCCTCAAAGCCATGGTCGCAGGCAATGCAGCCGGCGTTTTGGAATTCTTCCATTTTTGCCAGCAGGGCCTTTTTCAGGCCGTCGTAATCTTGAATGGTGCAGTTGCAGGCAGCACCTAGCTTTGCTATGTATTCGCGGTAGTTTGCCTTTTCAATATGCAGGGCATTATCGGGGCGATAGGCAGGCAACACCTTAACGGCGAACCGCTGGTTTTCGGCCAGCAGCTTGTGGTATTCCAGGGAATCGGCAGGGTCTTCTGTGGTGCACAACCCCACTACGTTGGAACGCAAAATGAGCTGCTGGGGGGTAAAATTGCCCTGGGCAATAACGGCGTTGGCTTTTTCCCATATTTCCTGGGCGGTTTTTTCGCAAAGCACCTGATGAATGCCAAAATAGCGCTGCAGCTCCAGGTGTGTCCAGTGGTATAGGGGGTTGCCCGCAGCATAGGCAATGGTGCGGGCATATGCCTTAAACTTTGTAAAATAATCGGCGTTGCCGGTTATCTCATTTTCCGGTATGCCGTTGGCACGCATAAGCCGCCATTTGTAATGGTCGTACTGCAGCCACAGCTGCCCGATGTTGGAAAAGGGTTGGTTTTCGTAAATCTCTTTTGCGCTTAGGTGGCAGTGATAATCGAAGATTGGCATTTTTGCTGCATGCTCTTCAAAAAGATACACTGCCGTAGGGCTGTTTAACAAGAACGTTTCATCCATAAACTGCTTCATAGTTACCTCCCGGATGCAACCACCAGTCGTCTGGTGGCATACTCATAGTAATTTCTGTGCGGCAGCGCATATATTTCGCGCAAGGTAATTAATACCGCGAAACCGAAAGTGCGCCGGCCAGCATTGCCTTGCAGTTTTCCAGCGGGGTGCCAAGCTCGATATAATCGGAAGCGGCAAAAATATACTTACCACCGGGTTTGCCGGTAGCCACTGTTTCGGCAGCCTTGTGGTAAATTTCTTCGGGGGTTGCCTGCTTTAAGAAGGCAATTTGGTCGAAGGTGCCACATAGAATAAGCGGGCTGTCGGCAAAGAAGCGCTTGGCTTCTTCCAGCACGGTGTCGCCCTGCGGTGCGGGCGAAAGTGTTTCGTACACCTGTACACCCAGGTTTTTATAGTGGGGATGAAAGGCCTTAGCCGTGCCGCAGTTGTGGTAAACAATAGGCTTGCCGGCCTGGTTAAGCGGCTTGTAGGCCGCCCGCTCGTAGGGTAGCACAAAGTTTGCAAAATGGTCGGGCCCCATTACTGCGGCGTTGGCCATGTTGCCCTGCATGCCGGCCATGTCGTAATCGGAAAGAGCAATGTCTTCACTGTTGCGAGCTAAAATCTCGCTGAAGAAGGTCATATATTCGTGGTAATAGTCAAAGTCTACCAATGCGTCCATGAGCATATTCTCAATGTTCATAAAGGTGCAGGCTAGGTTAAACACGCCGCCGTAGGTCCAGGGGGCGTTGATGCCCCGCTGACCAATATGCTGCTTAGCAATACGCCCATGCTCAATAATTTCATCGCGTGCCCAGCCGGGGGGCGAGGGCAAATATTCCTTGAAGATAGCGAAATCTTCCGGGCTTTCCAGCATGAACTGTGTGGTAAGAAAGTGAATGCCACCCAGAATATCCGGCTCGTTGGGGGCACCCTCTACCTGACGGAAGGTTTTTTTAGGGGTGGTGATGGTGGTAACCTTATAGAAATTGCCGGCCTCTACATACGAGCTGGTGGCAACCTCCCAATTAGGGAAGCTGCGGCGCAGAAAGTAGGGCGTAGTATCGCAATTTTGCTTGGTAATTAGGTCGAAGCCCAATTCGTCGGCACAAATACAGGCATCTACCAGACGGTCGGTGTTCTGCCTGCCAAAGTAGGTGTAAAGGAATTCTTGTTGAATAAAGGGGGCGATGGGCACCCGGTCGGGTATTTCGCCGCGCAAAACTGCCAGCAGTCGCTCGCGGGAGGTCATTTCGCTCATGCTTGTACAACCCTTTCCAGTGTTTTGGTTATAGCGCCCGGGCCGGCAATAAGTTCTTGGAAATATGCCTCTACCTTGGGGCCAAGGCCGTGCTTGTATAAATCTACACCAAAGATGCTACTATCGGCAAGCAGACAGCGCAGGCCGGTTAGATCGGCCGCGGTGTCGCCCAGTGCAATGCCCGCAAGGCAGGCTGCGGCGCTCTCTAGCCCGGGGTCGGGGCTGGGGGTAAAGGGCTGGCCGTTGTCGTCCACTGCCAGCAGGTAGCGTGCCCAGCCGGCAAAGAAAAGGGGTATAAGCGAGAGAAAGGATAAATCTTCCTGCCCGCGTGCAATATACGCTTTCAGCGTTTCACCAAAGCGAATAGGAATTTTCTTAGAAGTATCGCAGGCAATGCGCTGGGGGGTATCGGGCACAAAGGGGTTGGGGAAGCGCCGCTCAATTACCTCTTGCATAAATTGCTCTGCGTTGATGATGCCGGGGTTTACCGCCACCGGCATGCCCTCTTCCTTGCCCAGCCGTGTTATAAAATTGCGCAGCAGGGGCTGGCGCATTTCCTCGGCAATAGAGGTATACCCCAGCAGGCAGCCGAACACAGCCAGAACGGTGTGCAGCGGGTTCAGGCAGGTACCCACCTTCATCTTTTCAATCTTATCTATGGTGGTGCGGTCGGTAAACAGTGCACCGGCCTTTTCCAGCGGCGGCCTGCCGTTGGGGAAGTTATCTTCAATGGCAAGATACTGGCATTCCTCGGCATTTACAAAGGCGGCAGCATAGGTGTTCTTTTGGGTAACCACGATATCGCACGCCTCAAAGCCGTCGGCGGCCAGCTTTTCGGCCACCAGTTCAGAAGGGCGGGGGGTAATTTTATCAATCATTGTCCAGTTAAAGGCAAGGCTGGCGGCATCGTTTAGGTAGCCCAGAAAGCCTTGCTCCATGTGGCCGGCCTGCACCCAATGCCGGGCAAAAAAGTTTACCGCTTCGGCCAGCATGGTGCCGTTGTGGCTGCAGTTATCCAGGCTTACCAGTGCCAGCTTGGCCTTGCCGGCCAGGTAGCGATGGTAAAGATGCCGGGTAAGAATGGCCGGTACACTGCTTAAGCGGCCGGCAAAGTTCTCTAGTTCCTGCTGAATATGCGGTAAGGGGTTGCCCTCGCTATCTGCAACGGCGTAGCCCTTTTCGGTAATGGTCATACTAACCATTTGCAGCGAAGGGGCTTCAAAGATGGCCTTGCAGCGCTCGTAGCCGGTGGAATAGGCGATGCTTTCGGTAACAGAAGCAATTACCCGCTTTTCCATCTCGCCGGTTTGCTTAAGTGAAACACCCAGTGCCAGGTTGTCGTGCGGCTGCAGCACCTCGGTGATCAGTTGCTCATCAAAGGTTTCTACCACAATAATGCCCTGCTGGGCAAGGCCTTGGTCAATTAGGCTGGATTGCAGCGCGGCAGGGAACACCCGGAAGATGTTGCCTGCGCCAAAGTGCAGCCAAACGGGGTGCTGCGCGGTACGTTGCGCAAGTTCCTCAGGGTTATAGCGGGGCAGCGTATAGCCCTTTTGCCTATAGGCGGCATCTTGAATGCCTTGCAGTGTAAGCTTCATAGTTTTCTCCTTATTCCCTGCACACAGCAAAATTTACAAAGCATAATAGGCTGCCGAAGGGCAGCCTTGCAGCGTTATAGAAAGTCTGCGCCGCTTTGTGCGTCTAAAAATAACTGGCAGTTGCTTTGCCGGCGCAAAATAGTGGCGGGGCACCATTCGCCCAGTTCACCGCGCAGCGCGTTGGTAACGGCCTGGCGCTTGGTGGGGCCCGGTACAGTGCAAACAATAGCCTTGGCCGAAAGCAGTAGCGGAATGGTAAGGGTAATGGCCCTTTCAGGCACCTCGTGCAGTGCCGCGAAGGCACCGTCGTTCACCTGTTGGCGGCGGCAGTGCTCATCCAGCGTAACCACCTTAATAGGCAGGGGGTCGGCAAAGTTGGCCATGTGAGGGTCGTTAAAGGCAATGTGGCCATTTTCTCCAATGCCTAGCAGCGAAACATCCACACCGGCACGGGTAAGCAGTTCGCCGTAGCGCCGGCATTCCTCCTGTGGGTCGGCCAAGGGGTTGATGGTATGTACACTCTTAAACCCGGCTTTGCTCCAGATATGCTGCTGCAGGAAGTTGGCAAAAAGCTGCGGTGCACTGGTGGGCAGGCCAATGTATTCATCCATATGGTAGGCATTTATACGCTCAAACGGCAACCCGCTTGCCACCAAGCCAGCCAGCAGCTCGTTTTGAGAAGGCGCAGCACCAAACACTACATTTACCTCGGGCTGGCTTTGCAGCAGCTTGCCAATGGCCTCTATGGCAGCGGCAGCCGAGGCTGCGCCCATTTCCTCGCGTGTGCCGTAGATGCGCACCCGCAACTGGTCTTGCTGGAATTCTTTTTGCAGCATAAATTATCCCCTCTAAAACTTCCCGTGGAAGGAAGTGATGAATGTATCCTCAAAGGCTTCAACATCGCGGGTTTTTTCGTGAAAGCGCACGGCGTTCTTGAGAAAGCCTTCCCGGTTGTAAAAGCCGCAGTCGGGCTGCAGGGGCAGCGTTACGGTGCGGCCTGTCATGCCCGCGCAGTAGATCGCCATAATCAGCTCAATGGCATTGCGGCCAGCCGTTCCGTCGGCCACTAGGGCTTCATCCCGCTCTATAGCGTTTAAGAAGTTTAATATTTGCCCGGTGTGGTGCTGGTGTTCGGCCACCGGCATGGCAGCATAGCGTTGGGCCACTGCCTGTGCCGCAGCTTCGTCGGGCATGGGGAAGCCATTGGCGCGCGGGGTGCTTACCCATGCCGCAAAGGGAATGGCCAGCCCAGCCTGTTGGGTTTGAAACTGCAGGCTTTGCGTCTCGCCGTGGTGCACCACCGAGCAGGTAAGCTGCGCAATGCTGCCGTTGGGGAATTGCAAAATAGCGGCAGAAACGTCTTCTTCCTCGGAATTATCGTGCGCCAGGTTGGCAACAACGGCTGTTACCCGTTCGGGCATGCCACAGGCCCACAGCAGCAGGTCGATATGGTGCACTGCCTGGCTCATGGTGCAACCGCCACCCTCGCTCTGCCAGCGCCCGCGCCAGTGCAGGTCGTAGTAATGGGCACCGCGATACCAGCAGGACTTTACC